>DATLYR010000090.1 GCA_035574475.1 Nevskiales bacterium
ACAGCAGCCGGCCGGCCTTCATCCGCCGCCGCTGCAACTCCGATGCCGTGGGTTTCGATCTCATGCTGTCCTCCAAGTTATCACAGCATCAGACCACCTACGGTGGAATTAGTTTCAACTATTTATGCAAGGTTCAATAAAGCGTCGAACCTCATTGCCCATGATCAACCACAGCTCGTCCCGGGTCGCGTCGTAATCAATTCCGCGTATCTGGTTTGCCGACAGGTTCAGATTCTTTTGAACCGCGATGCTTCCATCGGCCTCATACGCCCGGACACTTTCACAGGTGCTGACCCATACTCTGGAACGCGATACATCGACCCCGATACCAGTGATCAATTCGCCGACATCGAGATCGGAGAGCAGATTTCCTTCTGGAGAAAACTGGTAGAGGTGACTGCCGAGCGTAAGCCAGGCAGAGCCGTCTTCTGGACTGGTCGCGAGAAGTGCCCCGGTCCAGAGCAGATCAGGGGGCAATGTATCCAGCGTAGCGATATTTGCGGTGCAAACCGCGGCGCGGAAGACGGCCGACGAACTGCCTGACAAGCGCTGGATCAAAGGCGAGTCAAGCACGCCCGTGGGGGGCATGGGCGCCGAGAAGGATTTCTTCAGCTGGCCCTGGAAGTCGTAGAGGTAAAGGTTTCCCTGGCTGAATATCCAGACCGTGCCTGCTCGTTCATCGACCGCGAGCGTGCGCACATCTTCCAGCGTGTCGATCCGAAGAATCGGCTGACCACTGGCTGGGTCCAGTTTGATGACACCGCCGGACTCTCCAATCCAGACTGCATCCTGAAAGAGGGGGTTGGCCGAGGTGGCGGCGTATAACACGCCAACCACAAGCGAACAGAAAATCCCTGCTGCCAGGCCGATCGCCCGGCGACGACTATCCAGAGTCATGAGCTCTCCCATCCCTGGCGGCCCTCTAGTTATCGTTGTTTCGAGGCCACCCCCGCGATCTTCTTACCACGGGTCCGCGTTATCTGTCACCTGTGAGCGGTGTGGTCAGACAAACAGTTAAACCGCCGGCACCGCCATCACGTAATGCGGTACCGGCTGCGCGTAGCCCTTGAGCGCCAGCGGCGCGCCGGGCGTGAGCGCGTAGCCGGCGGCGGCCGCGCCGACCAGTTCGGCGCTGCGCTGGTCGATGAGAATCTCGCCGTGCTGCGCTTCGCTGCACAGCCGCGCGGCCAGGTTCACCGGCGGGCCGACCGCGGTGTATTCCAGGCGCGAGGCCGCGCCGATCACGCCCACCGTCACGAAACCGCTGGCCACGCCCACGCCGACGCCGAGCCGCAGGTCGCCCTGGCTGTGGCGCGCGACCACCGCCATGCCCTGGTCGCGGATGCGGCGCGCCAGTTCCAGCGCACGCCGCGCATGGTCGGGGAACGGGATCGGCGCGCCGACCAGGATCAGCACGCCGTCGCCGGCCTGGTCCTTGATGGTGCCGCCGAACTCGGCGGCTGCGGCGCCCACCGCGTCGTAGTACTCGCGCAGGATGCCGATCACGCGCCGCGACTCGGTGGCGCGCGAGAAGGCCGTGAACCCGCGCAGGTCGCAGCACACCACCGACAGTTCCAGGGTCTGCGTCTGGGTGGCGCGCTTGAGCCCCTGCTCGCGCACCAGCTCGGCCACCTGCGGCGCGAGAAAGCGCGACAGGAACTGCGCGCGCTGGCCCTGCACGACGTGGTACTGCACCGCACCCACCAGCAGCACCAGCAGGCCGATGGCGGTGGTCACCGGCGCGATGTCGAAGGGCAGCACCAGGCCGGAAGCCATGAACGGCGCGCCGATCAGGAAGGCGATCAGGCGCAGGCGCTCCGGCGCGTCCGGGCGGCGGTTGAGCAGCAGCAGTGCCGAACCGGTGGCCAGCAGCATGGCGACCTCCAGCGGCAGCGCGAACATCAGGAATTGCGGATCGAGCCAGGCCGCCTCGCTCACCAGCCCGCCGATGAACACGTCGGCGCGCGCCTGCGGCAGCGCGAGCGACAGCAGGCCGTAAAGAATCGCCAGCGCTTGCGCCACGCGCAGCAGGTTGTCGCCGAACAGCGTGCGCAGCTCGCGTGTCGGTACCGTGCGCCGGATGCGCAGGATCCATTCGAAACCGGCGACGAAGGCGATCACCTCCGGCAGCGCCAGCGCTCCCGCCCACCATGGCAGCGTGGCCTCCAGGTCGCCCTGCATCAGATACAGCAGCGTGACGTGTACGTTGCACAGGATCGAGCCGCCCACGCCGGCCAGCGACAGCGCCAGCGCGCGGCTGGTGGGGGAACGGCGATCGGCGACGATGAAGGCCAGCGCCATGCCCAGCGCCAGCAGCGCGACGATCAGCGCGGCACTGGCGTTGATCGTCATCGGGCAGTGCCTGCCGTATTCAGAACCACTGCGGTTGCATGTCCAGCGTCGTGCTGTCCAGCGCCTGCAGCGGCTTGGCGTGCTGCAGCGCCAGTGGCAGCTCGTAGTTGAAGAAGTAGCGGCAGGCCTGCAGCTTGCCCGCGTAGAAATCGCGCTCGGCGCCGGTGGCGCGCGGCAGCGCGGCCTGCGCCAGTTGCGCCTGGCGCAACCACAACCAGGCCACCACCAGATGCCCCATCATCTCCAGGTAGAGCGAGGCGTTGGCGAGCCCCAGGCGGAGCTTGCCGCCCTGCAGCGCCTGCGCCAGCACCAGCGTGGTCTTGGCCAGCGTCTCCATGCCCTTGGCCAGTGCCGCGCTCAGCGGCTGCAGTTCAGTGTCGGACTTGCTCGCTTCCACCGCCTGCACGATGTGCTGCGACAGTAGGCGCAGCGCCGCGGCCTCGTTCATCAGCACCTTGCGTCCGAGCAGATCCAGCGCCTGGATGCCGTTGGTGCCTTCATGGATGGGATTCAGCCGGTTGTCGCGGTAGTACTGCTCGACCGGGTAGTCGCGCGTGTAGCCGGCGCCGCCCAGCACCTGGATGGCCAACTCGTTGGCCTTCAGGCACCACTGCGAGGGCCAGGCCTTGATGATCGGCGTGAGCAGTTCCAGCAGCTGACCGGCCTCGGTGCGGCGTGCGGCATCGGGATCGTTCTGCTGCTGGTCCACCAGCGTGGCGCCGAACAGACCGAGCGCGTAGCCGCCCTCTACGTAACATTTCTGCGCCAGCAGCATGCGCTTCACGTCGGCGTGCTCGATCAGCATCACCGGCGCGCTGGACGGGTCCTTCTGGTCGGGGTGGCGCCCCTGCGGCCGCTCTTTCGCGTAGGCCAGCGAGTGCTGGTAGCCGGCATAGCCGAGCATCACCGCGCCCATGCCCACGGCGATGCGCGACTCGTTCATCATGTGGAACATCTGCGCCATGCCGGCGTGCGGCTGGCCGATCAGGTAGCCGACGCAGTCGCCGTTCTCGCCGAACTTGAGGAAGGTGTTGACCGTGCCGCGGTAGCCCATCTTGTGGTTGAGCCCGGCCACGCGCACGTCGTTACGCGCGCCCAGTGTGCCGTCGTCGTTGACCCGGAACTTGGGCACGATGAACAGGCTGATGCCCTTGACCCCCGGCGGGCCGCCGGGGATCTTGGCCAGCACCAGGTTGATGATGTTCTCGGACAGCTCGTGCTCCGCGCCGGAGATCCACATCTTGGCGCCGCTGAGCCGGTAGCTGCCGTCGGGTTGCGGCTCGGCGCGGGTGCGGATGTCGGCCAGCGAGGAGCCGGCGTGCGGCTCGGACAGGCACATGGTGCCGGTGAAGCGCCCGGCGTGGATCGGGCGCATGTACTTGCGCTTCTGCTCCTCGCTGCCGTACACGGCCAGCAGGTTGGCCGCACCCTTGGACAGCATGGTGTAAGCGGCGGTGCCAACGTTGGCGGCCTGGAAGAAAGAATCGCAGGCGGTGGCGATGACGTGCGGCAACTGCATGCCGTCGTCGGCATAGTCCAGGTGCGCGCGCAGGAATCCGGCTGCGTTGTAGGCGTCGAGCGCCGGCTTGACCTCCGGGATAAGCCGCACGCGACCGTCCACCAGCTCCGGCTCGTTGAGGTCGGCCTTGCGGTTGTGCGGCGCGAACTGGGCTGCGGCGATGTTCTCGGCCAGGTCCAGCGCGGCGTCGAAGGTCTCGCGGCCATGCTCGGCATAGCGCGCATACTGCGTCAGCCGCTCGACCGCCAGCAGCTCGTACAGCAGGAACTCAAGGTCGCGGCGGTTGATCAGGGGGATGGCCATGGCGTTGACGTCGCAGGGAGTTGTACGGGCGGAGTTGCCGTCATACTCTCCGCGTCAGACCCGCCGCCGTCAATAAGCGACGTGAGCGCAGCGACCACCGCCGACAACTGCAACCATGCCCGCTGGCGGCCCGGCCTCGCCGGCGGCCACTACGAGAGCTTCTGGCTGCGCGCCAACCACCCGACCCGGCCGCTGGCGTTCTGGATCCGCTACACGCTGTTCAGTCCCAGGGGCCGGCCGCAGGACGCCATCGGCGAGCTGTGGTGCATCTGGTCGGACGGCGAGGCGCGGTCGCTCACGGCAGTGAAGCGCGAAGTGCCGATCGCCGAATGCCACTTCGCCGGGGATCGTTTCGACATCGCGGTTGCGGACGCGTGCCTGCAACAGGGCGCGCTCGCCGGCTGGGCGCAAGCCGCGGGCCACCGCATCGAGTGGGATCTGCACTACGGCGGCGGCA
>DATLYR010000091.1 GCA_035574475.1 Nevskiales bacterium
CAGTCGCCGCAGCGCCGCGTGTGCCGCCTGCGCCTGCTCCGGGCTGGCGGTGCGGCCGGTGCCGATCGCCCAGACTGGCTCATACGCCAGCACCGCCGTGGTGCGGCTCAGGAAATTGGCCGAGCCGCGCGCGCCGAACACCGTACCCGAGGCGCCGCTGCCGAAGGCCGCGCCCATGTCGGCGCCCTTGCCCTGCTGCAGCAGCACCAGGCCGATGATGCCCAGCGCGAGCAGGACCTGAATCACGATCAGAAACGTATGCATAGCAACCTCGTGCCTTTCCGGCGGCGCCTCAGGCGTCCTGCCCGGCGCGGCAGATGGCGCTGAACTGGCCGGCATCCAGGGCCGCGCCGCCGATCAGGCCGCCATCCACATCCGGGCAGGCAAACAGGCTGGAGGCATTGTCGGGCTTGACGCTGCCGCCGTAGAGAATGCGCAAATCGCGGGCGATTATAGCATCCTCGGCCGCCAGCAGTCGCCGCAGCGCCGCGTGTGCCGCCTGCGCCTGCTCCGGGCTGGCGGTGCGGCCGGTGCCGATCGCCCAGACTGGCTCATACGCCAGCACCGCCCGGGCGAAGGCCTGCACCCCGGCCGCGGACAGCACGGCACGTAGCTGGCGTGTCAGCACCGCCTCGGTCTGGTCGGCCTCGCGTTCGGCCAGGGTCTCGCCCACACACAGGATCGGGATCAGGCCTGCAGACTGCGCCGCCTGGAACTTGGCCGCAACGCGCGCATCGCTGTCGTCGAAGAACTGACGGCGCTCGGAGTGACCGACGATCACATAGCGGCAGCCGACATCGACCAACATCTGGCCGCTGACCTCGCCGGTGAAAGCGCCCTGGCCGGTCTTCTCGCAGACGTCCTGCGCGCCCAGCAGCAGGGCGCTGCCCTGCAGCCGCTGCGCCACCTGCACGAGGTAGGGATAGGGCGGGCACAGCACGATCTCGACACGGTCGCAAGCTTCGACCGCCTCACGCACGGCGCGCGCCAGAGTGTCGGCGCCCGCCGTCGAGCCGTGCATCTTCCAGTTACCCGCAACCAGTCTGCGCCTGCCCATGCGTGAGAGACTCCGTGAAAGCCGCGAAGCTTAGCCGCCCGGCGCGCGCCGGGCAACGATCAGGCTGCGGTGCGCACGCTGGTCGCGATCTCTTCCGCACAGGCCGCGACCAGGGCGGCGTCCACGCCCTCGACCATGACACGGATGAGCGGTTCGGTGCCCGAAGGCCGCAGCAGAACGCGCCCTTCGCGGCCCAGCCGCTTTTCCACCGCAGCCACGGTGGCACGCACCTGCGCATGCGCCAGCAGCTCCGCGGCTGCAGCACGCACCGGTACGTTGATCAGCGTTTGCGGACACTTGTGCATGCCCGCCAGCAACTCATCCAGCGCCTGGCCGCTGGCCGCCATCACGCCCAGCACCTGCAGCGCGGACACGATGCCGTCGCCGGTGGTGGTGCGGTCCAGGCACAGGATGTGACCCGAGGATTCACCACCGAGGTTGCCCCCGGTCTCCAGCAGGCGCTCCAGCACGTAGCGGTCGCCGACCTTGGCGCGCTCGAAACCGATGCCGAGCGCGGCCAGCGCCTGCTCGAGGCCGAGGTTGCTCATCAGCGTACCGACCACCGGTCCCCTGAGGCCGCCCGTCTGCTGACGCGCACGCGCGATGATGTAGAGGATCTGGTCGCCATCCACAATGGCGCCGTGGCGATCCACCAGGATGCAGCGGTCGCCGTCGCCGTCCAGGGCGATGCCGACATCCGCGCCCTGCGCACGCACTGCCTGTTGTAAAGCCTGCGGGTGGGTCGATCCGCAATCGCGGTTGATGTTGAGCCCGTCCGGCTGGTTGCCGATCACGCTCAGTTGAGCGCCCAGTTCACTGAACACCAAGGGCGCCACCTTGTAGGCTGCGCCGTGCGCACAGTCCAGCACTACACGCAAGCCTTTGAGGCTCGAAACCGGGCCCAGGCTGGCCTTGCAGAACTCCACGTAACGCCCGTCGGCATCCACGGCGCGGCGGGTCTTGCCGAGTTCGGCCGATGGCGCAACTTGCAGCGGCGCCTCCAGCAACCGCTCGATCTGCAGCTCGACCGCATCCGGCAGCTTGTGGCCCTGCGCCGAAAAGAACTTCACCCCATTGTCGTGGAAGGGATTGTGCGAGGCGCTGATCACCACGCCGGCCTGAGCCATGAAACTGCGCGTCAGATAGGCGATCGCCGGCGTCGGCATGGGCCCCAGCAACAGGACGTTGACGCCAGCGGCATTGAAGCCGGCCTCGAGTGCCGACTCGAACATATAGCCCGACAGCCGCGTGTCCTTGCCGATCACCACGCGCGCCCTGCCCTGCGGGGCCAGGATGCGGCCCGCCGCCCAGCCGAGCTTGAGCGCGAAATCCGGCGTCATCGGCGACTCGCCGACCCGTCCGCGCACGCCATCGGTGCCAAAATACTTGCGTGCCATGCCGACTGCTATGCCTCCTGTAACGCCTGTTGCCGCGCGGCCGCCGCAAGCTTCACCGCCTCGACCGTGGCCCGTACGTCATGCGTGCGGATGATGCTCGCGCCCTGCCACACCGCCAGTGCCGCGGCCGCCAGACCGGCAGGCAGACGTTCCCCGGGCGGCTGGCCGGTGATCGCGCCCAGCATGGACTTGCGCGACAACCCGACCAGCAGCGGTGCCCCCAGCCGGCGTAGCGTATCCAGCCGCGCCAGCAGGCGCAGATTATGCGCCAGGGTCTTGCCAAAGCCGAAGCCCGGATCCAGCAAGATGCGGTCTGCTGCAATGCCGGCGCTCAGACAGGCGCGGCGACGGTCAGCCAGGAAGTCGCCGATCTCGCGCACGACATCGGCATAGCATGGATTTGCCTGCATCGTGCGCGGCTCGCCCTGCATGTGCATCAGGCACACGGCCGCGCCGCTGGCGGCCGCCGTTTCCAGTGCGCCCGGCCGGCGCAGGGCATACACGTCGTTGATCAGGCCTGCGCCGGCGGCGCAGGCCGCGCGCATCACGGCCGGCTTGCTGGTGTCGACGGAAATCACGGCCGGCAACCCGGCGATGCGCTCAATCACGGGGATGACGCGCCGCAGTTCCTCGGCCTCGTCCACCGGCTGCGCGCCCGGGCGCGTGGACTCGCCGCCGACATCGATCAGTGTGGCGCCCTCGGCCACCATTTCCTGCGCGCGCGCCACGGCCTGGTCGATGCCGAAATGGCGGCCGCCGTCCGAAAACGAATCCGGGGTGACGTTGAGCACCCCCATGACGACGGGGCTGCCCAGATCGAGCGTCTTGTCGCGGCAGACGAGCTTCAAGCGAAAAGCGATGCCGGTCCTGGCTCGCCCACGGAGATACTAGAGTGCTCTATTGCTGATGGGGGCAGGGCGGCGGACGCCGCCCTGTTCCTGCGCGAAGCGCATGACTAGTGCTGACCGGCCGGCTTGGCGGTGCCGCCGCCAGGGGCGGCTTTGGGCCTGGCCGTGGCTGGCGTGCTGCCGCTGCCCGGGTTTGCGTCGGTATCGCTCCAGCCCTCGGGCGGTCCCGGCTCGCGGCCCTGCATGATCTCGGCGATCTGCTGTGCGTCGATGGTTTCGTATTTCATCAGCGCGTCGGCCATCAGGTGCAGCTTGTCCATGTTGTCCTGCAGGATCTGCCTGGCGCGCTGGTAATTGGCATCGATGATGTTGCGGATCTCCTTGTCGATGGCCAGCGCGGTCTCGTCGGAGACGTTCTTATGCTGGGTCACGCTGCGCCCCAGGAACACCTCGCCTTCGTTCTCGCTGTAGGCCAGCGGCCCGAGTTTGTCCGACAACCCCCACTTGGTGACCATGTTGCGCGCAATCTCGGTGGCGCGCTCGATGTCGTTGGACGCGCCGGTGGTCACGCGATCCGGGCCGAAGATCAGCTCCTCGGCGATGCGGCCGCCGAACAGCGAGCAGATCTGGCTGTTCAGCCGCTGTTTGCTGTAGCTGTAACGGTCGTCTTCCGGCAGGAACATGGTCACGCCCAGCGCGCGGCCGCGCGGGATGATGGTGACCTTGTAGACCGGATCGTGCTCGGGCACCGACAGGCCGACGATGGCGTGGCCGGACTCGTGGTAGGCGGTGAGGCGCTTTTCCTCCTCGCTCATCACCATCGAGCGCCGCTCGGCGCCCATCATGATCTTGTCCTTGGCCTTCTCGAAGTCGTTCTGGTCCACCAGGCGCTTGTTGGCGCGGGCGGCGAACAGCGCCGCCTCGTTGACCAGGTTGGCCAGGTCGGCACCGGAAAAGCCCGGCGTGGCGCGCGCGATCACGCTCGGCTTGACGTTGTCCGCCACCGGCA
Organism: Nevskiales bacterium; assembly: GCA_035574475.1. Lineage (NCBI taxonomy): Bacteria > Pseudomonadati > Pseudomonadota > Gammaproteobacteria > Nevskiales > Nevskiales bacterium. The sequence goes on from DATLYR010000091.1 coordinate 4,312, forward strand.
CGCTCTTCATGTGTACCTTGAGGATCTGCTCGCGGCCGCGCACATCGGGCAGCGGCACCACCACCTGACGGTCGAAGCGGCCGGGCCGCAGCAGTGCGGGGTCCAGTACATCCGGACGGTTGGTGGCGGCGATGACGATCACGCCCTCGTTGCCTTCGAAGCCGTCCATCTCGACCAGCAGCTGGTTCAGGGTCTGCTCGCGCTCGTCGTGCCCGCCGCCGAGGCCCGCGCCACGGTGCCGGCCGACGGCATCGATCTCGTCGATGAAGATGATGCAGGGCGCGTGTTTCTTGGCCTGTTCGAACATGTCGCGCACGCGGCTGGCGCCGACGCCGACGAACATCTCGACGAAGTCGGAACCGGAAATGGAGAAGAACGGCACACCCGCCTCGCCGGCGATGGCCCGCGCCAGCAGGGTTTTACCGGTGCCCGGCGGGCCCACCATGAGCACACCGCGCGGAATCTTGCCGCCCAGGCGCTGGAACTTGGCGGGGTCCTTGAGGAACTCCACCAGCTCCGCCACCTCCTGCTTGGCCTCCTCCACGCCGGCCACGTCGGCGAAGGTGACCTTGACCTGGTCCGGCGAGAGCATGCGTGCGCGCGAGCGGCCGAAGGACATCGCGCCGCGGCCGCCGGCGCCGCCCTGCATCTGGCGCATGAAATACATCCACACGCCGATGATCAGCAGGAACGGGAACCAGGCGATGAAGATCTGCTTGAGCAGCGACTGGCTTTCCGGCGGCTTGCTGTGGATGGTGACGTTGTGCTCGATCAGCGTCCCGATCATCGCCTTGTTGTCGGTCTCCGGGCTGTAGGTGGTGAACTTGCCGCCCGCGCTGGTCTCGCCCTGGATGCGGTTGCCGTCGATCAGCACGCTCTTCACCGCGCCCTGCTCCACCTGCTTGAGGAACTCGGAATAGGCCATCGGCTGGGCGCTGCTGCCGGTGGGCGAAAAGCCGCTGAACACGCTCATCAGCACGAGCGCGATCACGGCCCAGAGCAGGAGATTTTTTGCCAATTCGTTCAATGAGTTATCCTCTGGTGTGAAGAGCGGGTCGCAGCCCAAACCCGAGCTTAGACACTACACCAATCGGTAGTTCCGTGCCAGCAAATACAGCTCACGGCTGCGATCGCGCGAGGCCTCCGGCTTGCGGATCTGCACCCGGGCGAACTGCCTCCGCAGCGTCTTGAGATAGTCATCGAAACCCTCGCCCTGGAACAGCTTGATCAAGAGACCGCCACCCGGCTTCAGCGCCGTGCAGCAGAACTCCAGCGCCAGCTCGGCCAGGTACAGCACGCGTGCCTGGTCGGACGCGCCGATACCGCTGATATTGGGGGCCATGTCGGACAAAACAAGGTCCACGCGCTGGCCCCCGAGCGTGTCCGTGAGCTGCCTCAATACCGCATCCTCGCGGAAATCGCCATGGATGAATTCCACCCCTTCGATGGGGTCCATCGGCAGGATATCGAGCGCGATGATGCGTCCGCGCCCCTTGAGCAGGCTGGTGGCGTACTGGCTCCAGCCGCCGGGGGCGGCACCGAGGTCCACGATCGTCATGCCGGGACGTATGAGGCGATCCTTCTGCTGGATCTGCTGCAGCTTGAACACCGCACGCGAACGCCAGCCCTCCGCCCGCGCCTGTTTCACATAGGGGTCGCTGTGGTGCTCGGCCAGCCAGCGGCGGCTTTTCATGGGCTTCGCCCAGAACTACGTTCGCGGCCGCGAACGTACCCACACAACGCCATACTCATGACGGGTATGATACGCGTATGCCGACCACCATAACCGAAGCCGAACGCCGGGCGCTCAAGCGCCTGGCCCATCACCTGGAGGTCGTGGTGCGCACCGGCAACGCCGGGCTTACTGAAGCCGTCATCGCCGAAACCAGCCGCGCGCTGGAACATCACGAACTGATGAAAGTGCGCGTGCTGGCCGGCGAACGCGCGGATCGCGACGCGATGATCCGGCAGCTGTGCGAAACGCTCGGTGCTGCACTGGTACAGCGTGTCGGCCATGTCGCCACGCTGTACCGCCCGCGCGACCAGGACAGCCGGATCAGGCCGCTCCTGAAGACGACCTGAGCACACAGCGGCAGGCGCGAATGCGGGCTCGCATCAGAGGTAGCGGACCGCGACGATCTCGAACAGCCGGGTACCGCCCGGCACCTGCACCGATACCTCGTCACCCTGCTGCTTGCCGATCAGGGCGCGTGCGACCGGCGAGTTCACCGACAGCAGCCCGGACTTGATGTCGGCCTCGTCCTCGCCGACGATCTGATAGGTCACCGTGTCGCCACTTTCCACGTCCGAGAGCTCCACGGTCGAGCCGAACACGACCTTGCCGTTCGCGGCGAGTGTGGTCACGTCGATGATCTGCGCGTGCGCCAGCTTGGACTCGATGTCCTTGATGCGCCCTTCGATGAAGCCCTGCTGCTCGCGCGCGGCGTGATATTCCGCGTTCTCGCTCAGGTCGCCATGCGCGCGCGCCTCGGCGATCGCCTTGATGACGCGCGGGCGGTCCTCGGCCTTGAGCCGCTTGAGCTCTTCCCGCAGCCGCTCGGCACCGCGTACGGTGATCGGGATCTTTTTCATGGACGGGGTCCCACCGGGGCCTGGCGGCCCTGCGCCTGATGCAGGTCCTGCAACCGGTTGACCTCAATGTTATGCAGATGGCGCAAGGCCGCACAACTGGCGCGTGCGCCGGCCAGGGTCGTGAAATAGGTCAGCTTGCGGGCGATAGCCGCGCTGCGGATGGACTGAGATTCGGCAATCGCGCTTTTGCCCTCGGTGGTATTCACCACCAGCTGCACCTCGTCGTTCTTGATCATGTCCACGATGTGCGGCCGGCCTTCCTTGACTTTGTTCACGCGCGTGCAGGCTACTCCACCCTGCTCCAGCGCCGCCGCCGTGCCGCCAGTGGCCAGGATGCGGAAACCGTTGCGTACCAGCTCGCGCGCCAGCTCTACCGCACCCGGCTTGTCGCTGTCGCGCACGCTGATGAAAGCCGTGCCGGAGGCCGGCATGCGCATGCCGGTGGCCAGCAGCGCCTTGGCATAGGCCTCGCCGAATTGGCGGCCGACGCCCATGACCTCTCCGGTGGACTTCATCTCCGGCCCGAGCAGCGGGTCCACGCCCGGGAACTTGATGAAAGGGAACACGGACTCCTTGACCGAGTAGTACGGCGGAATGCGCTCACCCCCCACCCCCTGCGCCCTGAGCGACTTGCCGACCATGCAGCGCGCGGCGATCTTGGCCAGCGGCAGGCCGGTGGCTTTGGACACGAAGGGGACTGTACGCGAGGCACGGGGGTTGACCTCCAGCACGTAGATCTCACCGTCCTGAATCGCGAACTGGGTGTTCATGAGGCCGACGACCTTGAGCGCCTGCGCCATCTGCCGCACCTCCTCGCGCAGCCGCGCCTGGACTTCTGCGCCCAGGCTGAAGGGCGGCAGTGAGCAGGCCGAGTCGCCGGAATGCACGCCGGCCTCCTCGATGTGTTCCATGATGCCGCCGATGTACACGTCGCTACCATCGCCAATGGCGTCAACGTCCACCTCGACTGCGTTGTTGAGGAAGCGGTCGAGCAGCACCGGCGCATCGTTGGAGACCTGCACCGCCTCGCGCATGTAGCGCTTGAGGTCCTCGTCGTCGTGCACGATCTCCATTGCGCGTCCGCCGAGTACGTAGGAGGGGCGCACCACCAGCGGGTAGCCGATCTTCTGCGCCTCGGCCAGGGCCTCCTCGAGCGAGCGGGCAGTGCCGTTCGGCGGCTGGCGCAGGCCCAGCGTGTGGATGAGCTGCTGGAAACGCTCACGGTCCTCGGCGATGTCGATCGAGTCCGGCGTGGTACCGATGATCGGCGCGCCGGCCGCCTCGAGCGGCCGTGCCAGCTTGAGTGGTGTCTGTCCGCCGTACTGGACGATCACGCCCTTCGGCTTTTCGAGGTCGATGATCTCCATCACGTCCTCGAAGGTCAGCGGCTCGAAGTACAACCGGTCCGAGGTGTCGTAGTCGGTGGACACGGTCTCCGGGTTGCAGTTGACCATGATGGTCTCGTAGCCGTCCTCGCGCAGGGCGAGCGCCGCGTGCACGCAGCAGTAGTCGAACTCGATACCCTGGCCGATGCGGTTGGGCCCGCCGCCCAGCACCATGATTTTCTCGCGCCCTGACGGGTTGGCCTCGTTCTCCTCGTCGTAGGTGGAGTAGAGATAGGCGGTACTCGTCGGGAACTCGGCGGCGCAGGTATCCACGCGCTTGTAAACGGGGCGGATGTCGTGTGCGTGCCGGGCGCGGCGGACTTCGTCCTCCCTGCAGCCGAGCAGCCTGGCCAGGCGCGCGTCGGCAAAACCCTTGCGCTTGAGCGCCCGCAGTTCGGCCGCCGTGAGCGACGCGAGCGTCCGGCCCTTGAGCCCCTGCTCGATGCGGATCAACTCCTCGATCTGCTCCAGGAACCAGGGATCGATCTTGCTGAGATTGAACACTTCCGCCTGCGTCAGGCCGGCACGGAAGGCATCGCCCACGTACCACAGGCGCTTCGCGCGTGGCGTGCTCAGCTCGCGCTCGATGCGGGCACGCGCCTCCGGTGCGGTCGGGTCCTCGAGCTGCTCGTCGAAACCCACCGAGCCGATCTCCAGCGAGCGCATCGCCTTCTGCACGGACTCCTGGAAGTTGCGGCCGATGGCCATGGCCTCGCCCACCGACTTCATCTGCGTGGTCAGACGGTCGTCGGCCTGCGGGAACTTCTCGAAGGTGAAGCGCGGAATCTTGGTGACCACGTAGTCGATCGTCGGCTCGAACGAGGCCGGCGTGGCGCCGCCGGTGATCTCGTTGCGCAGCTCGTCCAACGTGTAGCCAACCGCCAGCTTGGCGGCGACCTTGGCGATGGGAAAACCGGTGGCCTTGGAGGCGAGCGCCGATGAGCGCGAGACGCGCGGATTCATCTCGATGACGACCATGCGCCCATCGGCGGGATTGACCGCGAACTGCACGTTGAGCCCCCGGTCTCCACGCCGATCTTGCGCAGCACCGCGATCGAGGCGTCGCGCATCACCTCGTATTCCTTGTTGGTCAGGGTCTGCGCCGGCGCCACCGTGATCGAGTCGCCGGTATGCACACCCATCGGGTCGAGGTTCTCGATCGAGCAGACGATGATGCAGTTGTCCTTGCGGTCGCGCACCACCTCCATCTCGAATTCCTTCCAACCCAGCAGCGACTCCTCGATCAGCACCTGGGTGGTCGGCGACAGGTCCAGGCCGCGCTGCACGATCTCCTCGAACTCCTCCTTGTTGTAGGCCACGCCGCCGCCGGAGCCGCCGAGCGTGAACGAGGGCCGGATGATGACCGGGAAGCCGATGCGCTCCTGCACCGCGCGCGCCTCCTCCAGGCTGTGCGCCAGGCCCGAGCGCGCCGACTGCAGGCCGATCTCGTCCATGGCCACGCGGAATTTCTGCCGGTCCTCGGCCACGTCGATGGCCTGTGCCTTCGCGCCGATCATCTCGACGCCGAATTTCTGCAGCACGCCGTGGTGCGCGAGGTCGAGCGCGCAGTTGAGCGCGGTCTGGCCGCCCATGGTCGGCAGCAGTGCATCCGGCCGTTCCTTTTCGATGATCCGCGCGACCGTCTGCCACTCGACCGGCTCGATGTAGATGGCATCGGCCATCTCGGGGTCGGTCATGATGGTGGCCGGGTTGGAGTTCACCAGGATCACCCGGTAACCCTCCTGGCGCAGCGCCTTGCAGGCCTGCGCGCCGGAATAGTCGAACTCGCAGGCCTGCCCGATGATGATCGGGCCGGCGCCGATGATGAGGATGCTCTCGATATCGGTGCGTTTCGGCATTACCGTCTCGCCTGTTCCATCATGCGGATGAACTTGTCGAACAGCGGCCCGATGTCGTGCGGGCCGGGGCTGGCCTCGGGATGGCCCTGGAAGCTGAAGGCCGGCACGTCGGTGCGCTCGAGGCCCTGCAGGCTGCCGTCGAACAGAGACTTGTGCGTGGCGCGCACGTTGGCCGGCAGCGTGGCCTCGTCCACCGCGAAGCCGTGGTTCTGGCTGGTGATCATGACCCCGCCGCTGTCCAGGTCCTGCACGGGGTGGTTGGCGCCGTGGTGGCCGAACTTCATCTTGAGCGTCTTCGCCCCGCAGGCCAGGCCCAGGATCTGGTGGCCCAGGCAGATGCCGAAAATCGGCAACTTGCACTGCATGAACTCGCGTGCGGCCTGGATACCGTACTCGCAGGGCTCCGGATCGCCCGGCCCGTTGGACAGCAGCACGCCATCGGGCCTGAGCGCCAGCACCTCGGCGGCCGGGGTCTGGGCCGGCACGACGGTCACCCGGCAGCCGCGATCCACCAGCATGCGCAGGATGTTGCGCTTGACCCCGAAGTCGTAAACCACGACGTGGAAGCGCGGCTGCGTGTGGTTGGGCACGTCGTTGGGCCCGACCCAGGTGCCCTCGGTCCACTCGTAAGGCCGCAGCGTCGTGACCACCTTCGCCAGGTCCATGCCCTTCAGGCCCGGGAACTCGCGCGCGCGCTTCAGCGCCTCGGCCTCGTCCACGCGGCCGGCCATGAGGCAGCCGTTCTGGGCGCCCTTCTCGCGCAGGATGCGGGTCAGTCGGCGGGTGTCGATGTCGGCGATGGCCACCACGTTGTGGCGCCGCAGGTAATCGCCGAGGGTTTCCTGTGCGCGCCAGTTGCTGGGCGCGCGCGGCACCTCGCGGATCACGAAACCGGCGACCTGAACCTTGTCAGACTCCTGGTCCTCGGGGTTGGCGCCGACGTTGCCGATGTGCGGGTAGGTCAGCGTGACGATCTGCGCCTTGTAGGAGGGATCGGTGAGGATTTCCTGGTAGCCGGTGATTGCGGTGTTGAAAACGACTTCGCCGACGGTCACGCCGTCGGCACCGATCGACTGGCCATGGAACAGGCTGCCGTCGGCAAGGGCGAGAAGAGCCGGCTGGGTCAAGGGCATCTCCGTTGAATCCGCGCTTTCCGAGAGACTGCCCTGCACATAAGACGAGGGGCTGCTCGCGCAGCCCCTCGGTATGTCAGAGCTTGTGAATTATACCGATGCGTCCCGCGGGCGTCTACGAAATCAGCCCCACAGCGGCAGCTGGTCACCGGCCGCCGGCGGCGGGCGGAAGGCGCCGGTGTTGAGCCCGCCGTCCTCGCGCCGGTTCAGGCCATGGCGCTTGCAGGCCAGGCGGAAGCGCTGCGCCAGCATGTCCGCATACTCGCCGGTGCCGCGCTGGCGCAGGCCCCAGCGGCTGTCATAGTCCTTGCCGCCGCGCGCCTGGCGGATCAGGCTCATGACGTGCGCGGCCTTGAGCGGGTGGTGGGCGTCGAGCCACTCGCGGAACAGGTCCTTGACCTCGTGCGGCAGGCGCAGCAGCACATAACCAGCCATCCGGGCGCCGGCATCCGCGGCGGCGGCCAGGATTGCATCCAGCTCGCCGTCGGTGATCACCGGGATGACCGGGGCCACCAGCACGCCCACCGGCACACCGGCCGCGCTCAGCCGGCGCACCAGCTCCAGGCGGCGTGCCGGCGAGGCTGCGCGCGGCTCGAGCGTGCGCTTGATGGCGTTGCGCAGGCTAGTGAGGCTGATGAAGACCTGCACCAGGTCGTCGCGCGCCATCTTTGCGAGCAGGTCGAGGTCGCGCTCGACCAGCGTGCCCTTGGTGACGATGCCGACCGGGTGGCGGAAGCGCGCCAGCACTTCCAGTATCCCGCGGGTGACGCGCAGCTCCTTCTCCACCGGCTGGTAGGGATCGGTGCTGGCACCGAGCATGATGGGCTCGCAGCGATAACCGGGCCGGCGCAGCTCCCGTTCCAGCAGTGCCGCAGCGTCCTGCTTGTAGAACAGCCGGGTTTCGAAATCCAGGCCAGGCGAAAGATTGAGGTAGGCGTGGGTTGGGCGGGCAAAGCAGTAAATGCAGCCATGCTCGCAGCCCCGGTAGGGGTTGATGGACTGCGAAAAGCCGATGTCCGGCGAATCGTTGCGCGTGATGATGCTGCGCGCCGGGTCCGGCGTGACCGTGGTCTGCAGCGGTGGAGCCTCTTCCTCGAGCGTGCCCCAGCCGTCGTCAAAAACCTCGACGCTGTGCCGTTCGAAGCGCTGCTTCAGGTTGGAAACCGCGCCGCGTCCCTTGTGCGGCGGCGGGCGATGCGGGCTGTCCATGGCTGCAGTCTACGCCCGACGCGGCTCACAGGATGAGCGATTGCTCCCACTCGCGGACGTCCTCGTCCGGCGCCTCGTCGATCACGCGCCCGCCGCCGCCCGGCGACGCCGGCTGCGCAGGGACATCCATCGCGCCGGCGGGCGCTGGTGCATTCTCCGCAGGCACTGGGTGAACCGGCGCCGGCTCCTCCGGCAGCCCTTCTTCTGGCAGCCCCTCTTCCGGCAGAGACCCCGGCTCAGGCGGCGTGGCACCGTCCGCGGACTCGTCACTGCCGTCCGGCCCGATGGCTTCCGGCTCGATCGGCTCCGGATCGTCGCCCGCCGGCGCCGGCCGAGGCCCATAGCCCATCTGGCGCAGGATCCAGGCGCTGCGCGCCATGACATAGGGCCCGGGGCGCGCGG
>DATLYR010000092.1 GCA_035574475.1 Nevskiales bacterium
GATTCCCGCCTGCGCGGGAATGACAGAAACACTTCGACAGGAGGTTCCATGTCCTTGCCTCTGGAAGATCTCGAACACATCAAGCGGCTGAAGTACGCCTACTGCCGCTGCATCGACACCGCCAACCTCGAGGAGCTGAAAGCGCTGTTCACCGAGGACGCCAGCGTGCGCTACCAGGGCGGCAGCTACCTGTTCGAGGCGCAGGGGCGCGACAAGATCCTGGAGGCGATCGGCTACGCCTTCCATTCACAGGCGATCGCCTTCCACCACGTCAACCACCCGGAGATCGACTTCGTCTCGCCGACCGAAGCGACCGGCACCTGGTACCTCAAGGACTGGTTCCTGGACCTTAAGCACAAGGTCATCACCGACGGCTCGGCGCTGTACAAGGACAGCTACGTCAAGCAGAACGGCAGGTGGCTGATCAAGCGCGCCACCTACTCGCGCATCTTCGAGATCGTGACGCCGGTCGCCGAGGCGCCCAACATCACCGCGCACTACCTGGCGCAGCACGGCAAGCCGCCGGTAGGATAGGTTCATGCCCGCCGTGCTGCGGGCCGGGCGCCGCCGCCGCCCCTTCCCTGGGTGAAGCGCATGAGTAACCTCTACCACGGCTGGTGGATCGTGCTGGCGGGCTTCGTCTGCACGCTGCTGGCGATTGGCAGCACGACCTATGCCTTCGGGCTGTTCGTGGTGCCGCTGTCGCAGGAGTTCGGCCTGACGCGGGCCGACATCAACAGTGGTTTCATCTTTCTGCTGCTCGGCTTCGCGCTGTGGGCGCCGCTGGTCGGGCGCCTGCTCGATCACCTGCCGGCGCGCGCGGTGATGAGCACCGGTGCGCTGCTGTTCGCCGGCGGTTTCGCGCTGGTGTCGGCGGCGCAATCGCCCTGGGTCATGGGCCTGGTGATTCTCGGGCCAGTGTCCTTCGGCACCGTGGCCTGCGGCGCGCTGGCGGCCAATGCCATCACCGCGCGCTGGTTCCAGGCCCGGCGCGGGCGCGCCATGGGGCTGCTCGCGGTGTCCACCTCGGTCGGCGGCTTCACCATGCCGCCGCTGATCGCACTGCTGATGGAAAGCTTCGGCTGGCGCCTGGCGCTGCTGGTGCAGGGCCTGCTGGCCGCCGGGTTGATGCTGCTGGTGGTGTGGCTGTTCGTGCGTGACCGCCCTTCCGACCTCGGGCTGGCGCCCGACGGCGGCAGCGAACCGGCGTTGCCGCCCGGCGCCGATGAGCGCCGGCCGGGCGAGCAGGCCTGGACCTTCGGCGCGCTCTTGCGCGCGCCCAATTTCTGGCTGGTGGGCTGCGGCGCCGGCATCCTGCTGGCGGCCGACCAGGCGCTGCTGGCCTCGATGATCCCCTACGGCACGGACGCGGGCCTGAGCCTGCCGCAGGCCTCGCTGCTGATGTCCTGCCTGACCTTCTCCGCGATCCTCGGCAAGCTGGTGATCGGCGCGCTGGCCGATCGGGTCGACAAGCGCCTGCTGTTCTGCGCGGTGGCGGCCTGCAACCTGGCCTTCCTGGTGGTGCTGCTGCTGGAGCCGAACTACGCCGTGCTGCTGCTGGCCTGCAGCATCATCGGCCTGGCCATCGGCGGCACCTACCCGCTGTGGATGACGCTGACCGCCGACTGCTTCGGCGCGCGTTCCTTCGGCACCGTCATGGGCAGCATGAACCTGGTGGTGATGCCGTTCTCAATCGTCTCGATCCGCTTCATCGGCGAGGTCTACGACCACACCGGCAGTTACCGGATCGCCTTCATTGCCTTCATGCTGACGGCGGTGGTGTCGACCCTGCTGGTGCTGGCGGTGCGCCTGCCGCGCAAGGCCTGAGGGGGTTCAGCCCAGCGTGATGACGCTGTTGAGCAGCAGCCGCACCAGCATGGTCTGGCGCGTGACGCCGGTCTTGCAGAAGATCGAGCGCAGATGGGTGCGGGCGGTGTTGCGGCGCACGTTCATCTTCTCCGCCGCCTCGTCGAGGGTATAGCCCTCAGCCAGCAGCAGCGCCAGCTGCGCCTCCATGCGCGTCAGCCCGAACAGCCGCCGCACCAGTTCCTGCGAGGGCTGCGCGGCATTCGACTCCGGGTCGCGCAGGAATATCGCCACCGCCGGCCGGTGCTTGCTTTCCGACCACTGGCCGGGCGGGATGGCCTTGACCAGCACGCCCAGCTTGCTGCGCCCGGACGGCCGGGTGATCGACATGGCCTCCACCAGCCCCGGGGCCTGACTGCCGGCGTCGGCCAACGCCTGCTTGATCATGCGCTGCAGCTCGCGGCTTTCCTGGCTGGAATCCACGCCCAGCGTGTTACCGGACAGCCAGATGCCGTCCTTCTCGGCCAGGATGCGCTTGGCCTCCTGGTTGGTCTCCAGGATGTTGCCGGCCTGGTCGAAGCTGATGATGCCCAGCAGCATGCGGTTGACGGTACCGGCGAACAGCTGGCGCTCGCACTCGAGGAAATCCAGGTGCGCGTGCAGTTGGATCGAGCGCTTGAGATGCGGTAGCAGGAAGCGCACCAGCAGCCGGTCCTCGGCGCCGAAGGGCTTGGCATCGTGGGCGCGCGTCACGCGCAGCCGGCACTCGATGCCCTCTTTGGTGTAGATGTCGGCGCCGAGCAGGTGGCGGATGTCGAGCGGCTTGAGGTACTCGCGGTAGAAGGCGGACTGCAGCCACTCGCGGCCGATCAGTTCCTCGGCGGTGACCACCTCGCCCTCGCGCAGGCGCACGAAGGGGTCGAGCGCGAAGAAGTGCGTCTCGTAGGATTCCACGCCCTGGGCCGTGACCGGGCCGGTGTTGATCATGACGCCGGAGCTGTCGGGCGAGGGCGGGCGCAGCATCAGGGTGACATGGGCCGCCTTGAGCTGGTCGCGCAGCATTTGCAGGGCGGTGGACCAGGGCGGCGATTCCACCGGCCCCTCGTAAATGGCCCCCAGCAGCTGGTCGAGCAGGGCCAGCGGGAAGGCCTTGGCCACGTCGCCGAACGGGGTGACGGCCGTTTTGGCGGCCCGCCCCTTCGCAGCGGTCGTGGCTGGCTTCGCGGACGAAGGCATGCAGCTGTTCTCTCCACCTCGCTGGCGTGTTCGCGGCCTGCGCCAGGCCGGTACACGTCTCATCCCCGCAGTATACGGGAAGTCCTTGAAATGGCGCAGCAAATGCCTGGGCAGGCGAGGGGCGCCTGAGCCGCGTTCGTCCGCTCGGACGATTCTGCCGCGTGCGCCTGCGGCGAAGATGGACCTTAGATTTTCCAGCCCGGGAATCCCATGGTCAGCGAACAAACAATGAAAGACGGCCTGCAGGCCTACATCGACAGCTTCAACCGCGCCGATGCGGCCGGCATCGCCGATCTGTATGCCGACGACGCCACCGTCGAGGACCCGGTCGGCAGCCCGGTCAAGCACGGCAAGCAGGCGATCGCCGAGTTCTACCAGATGGCGGTGCAGACCGGCGCCAAGCTCAAGCTGGCTGCGCCGATCCGCGGCTCGCACGGCAATGCCGCCGCCATGGCCTTCGACGTGGAGCTCAACATGCCGGCCGGGCGCATGGTGATCCGCGTGATCGACGTGATGACCTTCAATGAGGAAGGCAAGTTCACCTCGATGAAGGCTTACTGGGGCCCCGGCGACATGGTGAAAGCTGTGTAGGAGCGACTTTAGTCGCGATCTTCCAATCGGTCGCGGCTAAAGCCGCTCCTACAATCGCCCCCGCCTGCGCGGGAATGGCAAGGGGGAAGTGCTGATGCTCACACCCGAACAGATTTCCGACCGGCTCGAGCTGCAGCAGCTGGTCACCGACTATGCCAATGCCATTGACGCGCGCGAGTTCGAGAAGCTCGACCGCATTTTCACACCCGACGCGCACATCGACTACACCGCCATGGGCGGCATCGCCGGGCCTTACCCCAAAATCCGCGCCTGGTTGCCAGAGGCGCTCAAGCCCTTCCCGGCCTACCTGCACTTCATCGGCAACCTGTCGTTCCAGGTTGACGGTGACGCGGCTACGGGACAGGTGGCCTGCATCAACCCGATCACGCTACCCGTGCTGGGCACGGTGTATATCGCGCTCTGGTACCGCGACCGCTACCGGCGCACGCCGGACGGCTGGCGCATCTGCGAGCGGGTCGAGCACTGCTGCCACATGCCGCGCTGGATGCGGCTGGCGGCGAAGCTGCAGCAGCGGAAGAAACAGGGAAACCCTGATTAATGGCTTTCGTCATTCCGGCGAAAAGCCTGCCCCGGACTCGATCCGGGGCCGGAATCCAGCGACTTTAAAGGCTCTGGACCCCGGCCTTCGCCGGGGTGACGGAATAGATCAGAGCCGCAGCCGGCATCGATCAGACATTATCGAAGGCGTGCTTCAGCTCGGGCTTCTTCTGCAGGCCCTTGTCGATCTCGATCACGCGGCGCTGCTTGAGTTCAGCCGGGATGGCCGCCGCGTCCATATAGAACTGCTCGTACCACTGGCGGTTCTGGTACACCGGGCCGTCGCCGTCGCACAGCAGCGGATTGTCGATGCGCACCTTGTTGTGCCAGATCTCGACGTCCTCGGCAAAGGCCTTGTTGGTCAGCTCCACGTACTGCTTGACCATGGTGTCGCACTGTTCCTGGCTCATGCCGGGGAATTTCTTCACCATCACGCCGAAGCGCAGCTCGAAGCTGTTTTGATCGATGGGCGTGTGCGAATTGAGCAGGATGGATTCGACCGGATAGCCGCCCATCGAGCCGAACATGTGCGTGATCTGGTAGGCCGGGCCATAGTAGCTGGCGATGGTCGTGAGGTACTCCTCGCTGCCGCCCAGCTTGCTGTTCATGCCCACCATGACCTGGGTGGCCTTGTGGCCCTCGAAGATGTCGGCGAAGTACACCACGTTCTCCGAGCCGTGCACGGAGGTGAAGTGCGCCATGTCGGCGATGTTGTCGATCAGCTCGCGGCAGTTGTTCTTGATGGTCCACTTGACCAGCGACCAGTCCGACCATTCGTCGGGTTGGAACACCGGCGCGATGCGCGGAATGGCCTGCGCCGGGTCGGGCGGGTTGCCTTCCGGGTCGTTCCACACGAACAGCATCTTGTTCTCTTCGCACGTCGGCCAGGACTTGACGCGCGCCTTGGGCGGGATGCGCTTGGCGTAGGGGATGTGGTTGCACACGCCGTCGCCGCCCCAGCTCCAGCCGTGGAATTTGCACACCACGGAGTTGCCCTGCACCTTGCCGATGGCGAGGTCCGCGCCCATGTGCGGGCACCAGGCGTCGAGGATGTGCAGCTGCCCGTCCTCGCCCTGGAAGATGACCAGACGGGTGCCGAAGATGTTCAGGCCGTGCGGTTTGCCGTCCTTGTAGTCCTGCGCCAGGCCGAGGCAATGCCAGCCGCGCGCGTAGCGGGTGGGCGGGGCTTCGGCTTCGATCCGATGGATGAGGTTGCCACCGGGGCCGGCGCCGGATTTGGGTTTGATGACGGCAGACATGGCGGAGCTCCACTCTTGGAGGGCGCAGGAGACTGGGGCCAGTTTGAGCACCTGCCCTGCGCCCTACATCACCCGTTTGAGTGAAGCCCCGAACCTCGTCCGGGCGTGTGATACGGTGGCCTGAGAAACGGGGGCGGAAATGCGATCGAGTGTGTTGTTGGCTGCGCTGGCAGCCGCGCTTTTCGTGTGCGGCTGCAAGCCCCTGGGCAGCAGTTCTTCATCGGGCGGCAGCGGCGGGCCGGGAACGGGCCCGGGCACGACGGCGCCGGCCCAGCTGCGCCGCGACGGGCGCTGGCTGGTGGACCCGCAGGGCCGCGTGGTGCTGATCCATGGCGTCAACACGGTGTGGAAGAATCCGCCGTACTACCCGCCGGCGAGCGCGGAGGGTTTTACCGCGGCCGACGCGCAATGGCTGTACGACCACGGCTTCAACGGCGCGCGCATCGGCACGCTGTGGGTGGGGGTGACGCCGCACGCGCCGGGCGAAGTCGACCAGAACTATCTCGCGGCCTGGGACCGCGTCATCCAGCTCATGGCGGCGAAGCAGATCTGGATGCTGTTCGATTTCCACCAGGACATGATGACCCCCGAGTTCCAGGGCGAGGGCTTCCCGGAGTGGGCGGTGCCGCCGCTCAAGGGCCCGGTCAACACGATCCTGCCGCCGCCGATGTTCGGCTTCCCGTTCAACTATTTCACGCCGCAGGTCTCGGAGCTGTACGACAACCTGTGGGCCGAGCGTGGCACGGTGTGGGACGGTTTCCGCGACGCCTGGAAGGCGGTGGCGGCCAAGTGGAAAAACCAGCCCTACCACATGGGCTATGACCTGATGAACGAGCCCTGGGCCGGGCAGGAGTTCCCGGCCTGCATCTTCCTGTACGGCATCGGCTGCCCGTCGAGCGACAGCAACGAGATCCAGCCCTTCTTCGAGCATGCCATCGCCGGCATCCGTGAAATCGACCGGAACAACATCGTATGGATGGAATCGCAGCTGCTGGCCGGTGGCACCGGCTACCCGACCGGCCTCGGTCCGGTCGCGGGCGAGAGCCAGCTCGGCTACTCCTTTCACAACTACTGCCCGCTGAATGCGCTGTTCCAGGCCGCGCAGCTGGGCCTGATCACGGGTTCGCTGCCTGTGGACACCTGCGAGTCGTTCGAGAACAACGTCATGAACCAGGCGCGGACCACGGCCGAGCGCATGGGCGCGGTGGAGCTGATGACCGAGTTCGGCGCCTCCGACGACCTGGCGCTGATCCGGCGCGTGACCGCGGCCGCGGACGCGCATCTGATCGGCTGGCATTACTGGCACTACAAGAACTGGAGCGACCCCACCACGCAGTCGCAGGCCAGCGGCGCACAGGGCATGTTCACCGACGACGCCGACCTGACCACGGTGAAGCTGGACAAGCTCAGGCTGCTCGAGCGCACCTACCCGCAGGCCACGGCGGGTATTCCGCTCGAGCTGTCCTTCAACCCCGACACCGCGGAGTTCAACTACCGCTACACGCCGCGTGCGGCCACGGCGCCGACAGAGATCTATGTACCGGTCGCGCTGCATTATCCGCAGGGCTACACGGTGCAGGTGACCGGCGCGACGGTGCAGTCCGCACCCAATGCCCCGCGCCTGCTGCTGGCCAACAACCCGGGTGCCACGGAAGTCACCGTCAGCGTGACGCGGCCGTGATGCCGGCGCCGTCTTGTGTTTGCCGTCATTCCGGCGAAAGCCGGAATCCCGTGTCTTGGCCCAAGTCACTGGACCCCGGCTTTCGCCGGGGTGACGAACGCAGAGATTGACCGTGCAGGCGCGGTTCGGCTTTCTGCTCGTCTTGCTGCTTGTCGCCTGTTCTGGCGGCGGTAATGACCGAGCGCCCACGCCGCGCTTCGGCGCTGGCGTCGGCGGCAACACCGGCGCCAATGTTGCCAACGCCACGATCAGCGGCCCCGTCACCGGCGGCCTGCGTGGCCATGCGCTGTGGGACAGCTGGTACGACCTGGCCGAGCTGGGTTACGTCGAGGAAGAGTATTTCGTCTCCGGCAACGCACGCACGTATCCGGAGACGCAGCCGGCGCCCTACACCACGCGCATCATCGTGCGCCGCCCGGCCGACGCGGCGCGCTTCAACGGCACGGTGCTGCTCGACTGGGTCAACGTCACCGCACAGTTCGAGAACGCGGTGGACACGCTCGAGGCGCATGAATTCTTCCACCGCGCGGGTTTCGCCTACGTGCACGTCAGCGCGCAGGCGGCCGGGCTGTGCTGCCTGCCCGGACTCACGCCGCAAACCTGGGATCCCGTGCGCTACGCGGAACTCTCGCACCCGGGCGACGATTATTCCTTCGACATCGTTTCGCAGGTCGCCAAGGCGCTGAAGTTCCCGCGAGGCACCGATGCCATGGGCGGACTGCGCGTGCAGAAAGTGCTGGCCATGGGCCAGTCGCAGTCGGCCAACCGCTTGTCGGCCTATGTGCGCCAGGTGCAGCCGCATGCGCGTGTCATCGACGGCTTCCTGATCCACTCCAGTACCGGCGGCGATGCCGACAAGACCTTCGATGCGCCGCCGCAGGTGCCGGTGCTGCACCTCTTGAGCGACTGGGAGGCCACGCCGGGCGAGCCGAACGTCACGCAGAATTACCGGCTGTGGGAGGTCGCCGGCGCGGCGCACCAGGATTTCTGGGTGGGCTACCACCAGGAGGTGGGCGCCGCTCCGCGTGTGTTGCTGAGTGCGCCGCGGCAGCCGGCCTCCGCGGACGCGGACTTGCATGCCACCGCCGGCAATTACGGCGAGCAATACCACCCGCTGCTCGGCGCCTGCATCCTGGCCGGCGCGGCCTTCCCGATGCGCTACGCGGTGGCGGCGGCGATCCATCACCTCGACCGCTGGGTGAAGACCGGCGCCTTGCCGCCGGCCGGCCCGCGCTACCAGTTCGATGGTGCGGGGCAGCTGGCGCGCGATGCCGACTTCAACGCGCTCGGCGGCATCCGGCTGCCGCCGATCGAGGTGCCGGTGGCCCGCTACCGTTCGACCGACTGCGAGCTGGGCGGGATTACCATCCCGTTCACCGAGCTGGAGCTGCAGCAGCGCTATCCGACGCATGCCGATTACGTCTGCCGGCTGCGCGAAGCCGCGCTGCGCTCAATGGCCGAGGGCTTCCTGCTGCGTGCGGATGCCGAGGCGCTGATGGCGCGGGCTGAAGCGGCGCGCAACCGCTGGCTGGATGCCGGCGTGCGCGGCTGTCCTGCGGGTCTTTGATTCATCCGCTGCCGCTGGCTGTGAGAGAGGGGATTGCTTTTAGCCCCCAACCCTTCGATGGGGGAGGGCTGGGGTGGGGGTGTATGTCTTGTAGTCATTTCGGACGAAGCCACAGACCCCCGTTTCCGTGAATAGTCAAGCCATTCGAATCCCGAGGAGTTTCCCCGTGCCTAGCCAAGCCCAGAAAGCCGCCACCCTGGTGACCCCGGAAGCCCTGGTCCAGCGCGCCCGCGAGATGGTGCCGGTGCTCAAGGCTCGCGCCGCACAGTGCGAGCAGGACCGCTGCGTGCCGAAAGAAACCGTGGCCGACATGCAGGCCGCCGGCTTCTTCGAAATCCTCAAGCCCAAGCTCTACGGCGGCTATGAGATGGACCCGCAGGTGTTCTACGACGTCTGCATGACGCTGGCCGAGGGCTGCATGTCCACCGCCTGGATCTACGGCGTGATCGGCGTGCACAACTGGCAGATCGCGCTGTTCGACCCCAGGGCCGCGGCCGATGTCTGGGGCAAGGACAAGTCGGTGCTCATCGCCTCGACCTACATGCCCAAGGGCCAGGTCAAGCCGGTCGAGGGCGGCTTCCGCTTCAGCGGGCGCTGGGCCTTCTCCAGCGGCATCGACCATTGCGACTGGGTGTTCCTCGGCGGGCTGATCTTCAACGAAGGCCAGCCGCCGGAGTACCGCACCTTCCTGGTCCCGCGTTCGGACTTCGAGGTGCTCGACACCTGGCACGTGATGGGCCTGAAGGGCACCGGCTCCAAGGACATCGTGGTCAAGGACGCCTTCGTGCCGGAGTACCGCACGCACAAGGCCGCCGACGGCTTCATGGGGACCAACCCCGGCCGCGACACTTTCACCAGTGACCTGTACAAGCTGCCCTTCGGCCAGATCTTCGTGCGCGCGGTGTCGTCCGCGGCAATCGGCGGCCTGCAGGGTGCGCTCGACACCTTCCTGGAATTCGCGAAAGTGCGCGTCGGCGACATGGGCAACAAGACCGCCGACCAGGCACCGGCGCAGCTGGCAGCCTCGGAGACCGCAGTGGCCATCGACGAAATGAAGCTGGTGCTGAACCGCAACTTCGATGTGCTGATGACCAAGATCCGCAACAAGCAGCCGCTGGACGACATCAGGCAGCGCCTGCACTTCCGCCACCAGGCCGCGCAGGTGGTGGAACGCTGTGCGCGCCATGCCTACCAGCTGTTCTCGGCCTGCGGCGGGCGCGGCATCTTCACCGACTTCCCGCTGTACCGCTACATGCTGGACATCTACGCCGCGCGCGGCCACTACGCCAATAACCCGGAGCAGTTCGGGCGCAACTACGGCGGCGTGCTGCTGGGTAAGGACAACACGGATTTCTTCATCTAAAGGCTGCGGCCATAGTAGGAGCGGCTTCAGCCGCGACTGCCACGACGGGACCATGAATCGCGGCTAAAGCCGCTCCTACAGGCATCAACGAGTTGTGAACCGCATGAGTAATACCTGGGACCAGCAATTCGATGTGATCGTGGTCGGCTCCGGCGCCGGCGGCATGACCGCCGCGCTGTGCGCGCAGGCGCAAGGGCTGTCGGCGGTGGTGCTGGAGAAATCCGACAAGTACGGCGGCACCAGTGCGGTATCCGGCGGCGGCATCTGGATCCCCTGCAACGACCAGATGGCGGCGGTCGGCGTGCCCGATAGCTACGAGGAGGCGCTCGCCTATATGCAGCGCCTCACCGGCGGCGAGGTGCCGCTGGCGCGCATCGAGGCCTACCTCAAGAATGCGCCGGAGATGGTGCGTTACCTGGCGCGGACCTTCGGCGTGCAGTTCCGCCCGGTGGCGAAATACCCGGATTACTTCCCCAGCCTGCCGGGCGGCAAGCCGGGCGCCCGCACCATGGAGCCGCTGGAGTTCGACGCCGCCAAGCTGGGCGAGGAGTTCGAGCGCCAGCGCCCGCCGTACCCGGGCACGCAGGTACTGGGCCGGCTGAGCATGAACCAGGTCGAGGCGCACACGCTGTTCTCGCGCGGCTCGGGCTGGGTCTGGCTGATGATCAGGATGATGCTGCGCTACTGGCTGGACCTGCCCTGGCGCCGCAAGACCGCGCGCGACCGGCGGCTCACGCTCGGCCAGGCGCTGGTGGCGCAGCTGCGCTACGCGCTGCTGCAGCGCAACGTGCCGGTGGTGCTGGAGACCGCGCTCGAGTCGCTGGTCGAGGAGGGCGGGCGCGTCACGGGCGTGGTGGTGAAGCAGAAGGGCCAGACGCGCCGCTTTGGCGCGCGCCGCGGCGTGATCCTGGCCACCGGCGGCTTCGAGTCCAACCAGGCGATGCGCGAGCAGTACCTGCCCAAGCCCACCCAGGCCGAATGGACGGCGGCGCCGGGCCAGAACACCGGCGAGGGCATCCGCGCCGGCCAGGCGCTGGGCGCCAAGCTCGGCTTCATGAACCTGACCTGGGGCACGCCGACCATCGTCACGCCGGGCGGCGCACCGGCCGCGGGTATTTTTGTGGAGCGCTCGTTGCCGGGCTGCGTGGTGGTCAACGGCCGCGGGCAGCGCTTCGTCAACGAGGCCGCGCCCTACACCGAGTTCGTCTACGCCATGTACGCGGACCACGCCAGGACCGGCGCCAGCGTGCCCTGCTGGATGGTGTTCGACGCGCGCTTCCGCAAGCAATACCCGGTAGGCCCGCTGCTGCCGGCCAGCTTCGTGCCGGAGAGCAAGCTGCCGCGCGAATGGCAGGACCGCGTGTACTGGAAGGCCGACACGTTGGAGGCGCTGGCCGCCAAGATCGGCGTGCCGGCCGAAGGGCTGAAGCAGAGCGTCGCCGACATCAACCGCTTCGCCGCCAGCGGCGTGGACGAGCAGTTCGGCAAGGGCAGCGACGATTTCCAGCGCTACTACGCCGATCCCAGGATCAAGCCCAATCCCTGCCTCGCGCCGATCGTGCAGGCGCCGTTCTATGCCGTGCGCCTGGATGCCGGCGAGATCGGCACCAAGGGCGGGCTGGTCACCGACGAGCACGCGCGCGTGCTGCGCGAGGATGGCAGCCCGATCGCCGGCCTGTATGCCACCGGCAACTGCTCGGCCGCCGTGATGGGCCGCACCTACGCCGGCCCGGGCGCGACGCTGGGCCCGGCCATGACCTTCGGCTATCTCGCCGCGCGCGACATTGCCGCGGCCGCTCAGCAGCAACCCGCCGCCAAAGCCGCCGCCGCTTAGAGCTATATCCCCCCTCCCCTTTGTGGGAGGGGGTAGGGGGAGGGGGTTCGATCTCACCCCCACCCCAGCCCTCCCCCGTCGAGGGGTAGGGTGTAAGTAGTTGCCCGCTCAGGCCTTGCGGCAGCGCGCGATCACGCCGTCGATGTCACGCTGGAGCATGTCGCGCCGTACGAAGTGCGCGCCCGGCAGCTCGTGCCACTCGTGCGGAATGCCGTTGGCCGCCAGCAGGCCGCGGAACTCGCGCTGGCCGTTGCGCACGAAGTTCTCGTTGATGTCCTGGTCCAGCCCGCAGACCATGAAGATGCGCTTGTTGTAGTAGCTCGGCAGGCGCTCGACCGGGTTGTCCGCACTCACGCGGCCCTGGTCCCAGAATGGCGAGCCATACACCGTGCCGCCGCTCAGCTCGGCCCAGCGCGAGCTCTCGTTGGCCCAGTGCACCACCGCGCCGCCATCGCGGCGCAGGCTCACCGGACCGGAGTGCGAGCTGACCGAGCAGAAGTGGCCGTAGTACTTGGCCGCGTATTTGAATGCGCCGAAGCCGCCCATCGAGAAGCCCGATACCGCACGACCGTCGTACTCGGCAAAGGTGCGGAAGTTGGCGTCGATCCAGGGAATCAGCTGGTTGATGTGGAAGGCCTCCCAGTTCTTGGGGCCAGCGAAGGAATTGACCGGGTTGCTGTACCAGCCGGCGGTGCCGCCGTCAGGCATTACCACGATCAGCGCGCGCCCGCGCGTGAGGCCGATGATGTCGTCCTCCAGGTGGAATTTGCGGAAGTCCTGCGCGCCGCCGTGCAGCAGGTACAGCACCGGGTAGCGGCGCCAGGTGGCGTGGAAGTAGTCCTCGGGGAGCAGCACGTTGACCGCCGGCTGCCACGCGATCTGGCTGGTCGAGAACCGGTAATAGAGCAGCCGGTCGGAAGCGCCGTGCTCCGTGATCGTCAGGCCAAAACCGTTCGACGCAGCCTGCGCGCTGCGCGGCATCGAGAGGCCCAGAGTCCCAAAGGCACCCAGCGCGGCCGCGCCGCCCACGGCCTTGAGCACGCTGCGGCGGCTCAGTTGGTGATCGTTGCGCATGGCAATTCCCCCTCCGGCTGACGGGCATCAGGCCCATTTCTGCTGCTTCCGATGCTAGCCCCGGCGGTCGAATCGGGGGGTCTCTTGGGCGGCCACGGCCAGTGCCATTTCGGGACAGGTGAGTGGTGCGGGTTGGGCCTGCAGGGGTCGTGAGGAGATCAAAAATGGCCGCGACCCGGGCCGACGGCTGCCCGCTTTGCAAATATATAAATATTTGTATAATGGCCCAATGAAGCCGCTCTTCTTCGTGGGCGCCAGCCGCGACGATTTACGTGCGTTCCCGACCGAAGCCCGGCGCGCGATGGGCTTCGATCTTTTTGCTGTTCAGCACGGGCTTGACCCGCGCGACTGGAAGCCGATGAAGACGGTAGGGCCCGGTGTCCGGGAGATTCGGGTACGAGTGGGTGGAGCGTTCCGGGTCATATACCTGGCGCAGCGTCCGGAGGCGGTGTACGTACTTCACGCCTTTGAGAAGAAGAGTGCGAAAACATCGCGACAGGACATTGAACTGGCAAGGAACCGCCTCAAACAGATTGGAGGCTAGACCATGGCCAAGAAGATCATCATCCGCAGCAAAGGTAACGTATTCGAGGATCTGGGGTTCGACCCTGCGGAGGCGGCGGTGATGGAAATGCGCGCCCGGCTGATGGCCGAGCTTCGCCTGCGCATCAAGGGCAAGGGTTGGACCCAGAAGCAGGCTGCGGAGCGGCTAGGGATTACTCAGCCGCGCGTTTCAGCACTGATCAAGGGCAAGTACGAGCAGTTCAGTCTCGATATGCTTCTTCAGCTTGCACTGAAGGCGGGGCTGCACCCCGAAGTCAGACTGGCGGCATGAAAGGTGCTAGGGAAGCTCGGATTAATTCGGAGCCCCGGCGAAAGCCGGGGTCCAGAGCCTTGAAAGTCGCTGGATTCCGGCTTGCGCCGGAAGGACGAAGGAATTGATCAGAAGTTCCCTTGAGCGGCAGCACGACTGTCCCGAAGGGGTATACCCGGAAAAGGCGGGCTGCGGCCAGCTCCTGCCGTTCAAAGCCGAAGCTTAAATCACGAGAAAGGCGACACTCAGGCTCGTCTTCAATGTCGGCTTTTGGGTATGGCAACGCAGCATCCTGTCGGCGATTAGTGTGTTACAATGTGCGCACACTCCGAGAGATTGAAGACATGGGCGCCACAGCGACCAGCAATATCAATATCCGGCTGCCGAAGCAGACTCGAGCGTTGATCGACAAGGCTGCCAAGGCGCTAGGGCGTAACCGGTCCGAGTTTGTCCTGGATGTTGCCAGAGAACGCGCCATTGAGGTCCTCCTTGATCGCGCGCAGTTTGAGTTGACTGCGAACGAGCACAGACGCTTTATGGAGATACTTGACCGCCCCCTGCCCAAGGAGTCAGCCGCAGCGCTCAAGCGCCTGCTTGATCGCAAGGCACCATGGGAGACGTGACCTACCGACCGCCCGTTCCCTTGGCGGATACGCACCGGTTGGAAGAGTTCTCCTGCACTGAAGTTTCGCTGGAGTTGTGGCTGAAGCGCAGCGCCCGTAAAAACCACCTCAGCGGTGCCTCACGGGTATTCGTTGTGGCCGAATCAGATGGGGCGGTCGTGGGCTACTACGCACTGGCGGCGGGCTCGGTTGCGCGCGCGTTGGTTCCCGGTCGCGTGCGTCGGAATATGCCAGAGCCGATCCCTGTTGCCATTCTTGGCAGGCTTGCGGTGCACGCGGCTCATACGGGACGTGGCTTGGGCCATGGTTTGCTGAAGGACGCCATCTCCAGAACGCAACGGGCGGCCGTGGACTTGGGCATCCGCGCATTACTGTGCCACGCGGTGGACCAGCATGCGCGAGCTTTTTATCTGCACCACGGTTTCATTGTCTCGCCGATGGAACCGCTGACAGTGGTCTTACCGTTGGGATGAGCGCAAGATCGTGAATGTCGGCATTGGACGCCCTGTGCGACGGTAAATTGCGGCCAGAATTTGCCGTTCAATACCGACGCCTAAATTGCTCGTAAGCAGACGCTCAGCGGGCATTTGAACGTCAAGTTGGGGGTGCTTAAATTCCCGGTGCAGACTGGGTTTCCATTTGTTACGTACGGAGGCAGTCATGGAAACCGAGTGGATTGTTGAGCCATCACAGGCGCACGGTACCCTACTCACCGGCAGCTTTCGAAAAATTGGAAGTGAGTGCGGTGGCTGTCTCGCCAGGAACCGGCGCTATTCCGGATCCGGGATGTCCAGCGGCTTGATGGACTCGAGGGTGTCCCAGATGCCCAGCGCCCACTTGTAAGCAGCAAACGTTGAGTGACTTGTATCCGTCGGTGGCCACCAGCCAGGCGCGTTGAACTGGAAGCCATTGGCGTCGACTTCCCAGATCTGTGTGGCGACTGCGGTTCCCATTTCCAGGCCCATGCGGATGAGCTCTTCGTCATCGAATCGGCGACCGGACTGAATGTACGTGCCTGCCGCAACGAAGTTGGAACCGGTCCAGACGGCGTCGGCTTCCCATACGGGCAATGACCTGCATGCTTCAGTTTGATGACAGGCGTTGCTGTAAAAGGGGTTGAGGTCCCTCGGTATTGGATAGATGCCGATGGCCTGACCGAGGTAAGCGATGTTCGGCGCGCCGAGCAGGCGGCCGGCATGGTCGCGGTACACCATGAACTTCCCATAGGCGAGCTTGAGATGCTCCCGGTAGCGATTGGGGTCAACCAGATCGGGAAGTCCCAGACGCTCGGCCAGGTGCTGGCCGTAGAAGCTGTCCAGGAAAAGCGCTCCGTTCATAGGGCTGATGCCGTCGGTAAAGCGGTAGTAGCCACCCACGGGGCCCGGAACCCAGAAGACGCTCTCGAACTGCTCGCGCGCCAGCCTGAACTCCTCTTCGTACGCATCAATTTCAGCTTGCGGGCGGTCAAGACGCCGGGCCGCGTCTTTCATGACGGCGAGCGCCAGCAGGTAAAGCCCGCTGTTGTAGATGCCATGCCCGTTAGGCGGGATCGCATCGTAGCCGCTGGAAAACAGGATCGAGTCGGTCGGCAGGTGATCACCGGCGCGGATATCCCATTTCTGGATCGCTTTTAGCTGCTTCTCCATCGTCGGGTAGACCCACCGCAGGAACTCCTCGTCCCCGGTGCGCCGGTAGTACGAGTAGTTGCGATAGATGGTCTTGCCGAGGTTGTCGCGGTAGCCACGGCCCGTGATCTTTGCCGCCGGCTCGAGCTCGTGATTCCCGTCAACGGCGACGAGTGTGTCCCAGGTGATGAACGGCGAGTAGAGCGTAATGTCCGTGATGTTCTTGTACGGGTCGCCTTCGGCGAAATACATCACCTGCTCGGCGCGGGCACGGTTGATCGCAAGATCGAGACTGGGGAACAGGCGCTGGTATGCGTCGTAGCCAAACATGTCGACGTCTGTCTGCAGATTCGGCGCGCCGCCGCCGCCACCATCGATGTTGGCGTACAAGCGCTCACCAGGAAACAGGGTGCCGATGCGCTTCGGCCCGGTCGACTTGACTTCGTTATTCACGAGGCCGCCTTCCCAGAAGGAATTGTTGAAGACAAGCTGGTAGAGCTCGTTGAGGGCCCCCATGCGCAGTGGCTTGGGGTAGGCGGGCTCGTTGGCGATC
>DATLYR010000093.1 GCA_035574475.1 Nevskiales bacterium
CGGTCCGGCTGGGTATAGACCGCGACCACGCTGTGCAGCCCGCCGACCAGCGCCTCGAGCGCCGGCACGGCGAATGCCGGCGTACCGGCGAAGACGATCCGCATCAGGCCTCGCGGGCGTCGGCTTTCTGCAGCTTCTTCAGCAGGCGGCTGCGTTTGAGTTCCGACAAGAGGTCGATGTACAGCTGGCCGTCCAGATGGCCGAGCTCATGCTGGATGCACTGCGCCAGCAGCCCTTCTGCCTCCAGTTCGTAGAACTGGCCATGACGGTCCTGGGCACGCACGCGCAGCCGGCGGAAGCGCCTGACCTTTTCCTGCGCGCCCGGCACCGACAGGCAGCCTTCCTCCATCAGCTCCGGTTCGGCGCTGTGCAGGATCACGGGATTGGCCATCACCATCGGCTGCGGCTGGGCCTTGTCCGGCGAGCAGTCCATCACCGCCAGGCGCAGTGGCACGCCGACCTGGTTCGCGGCCAGGCCGACGCCGGGCGCCGCATACATGGTCTCGAACATGTCCTCGACCAGCCGCTGCAGCTCGGCGCCGAAATCCGTCACCGGCGGCGTGCGCTGGCGCAGGCGCGGATCTGGATGATGCAGGATAGGAAGAACGGCCATCTCGTTGTCAGTCTTACCATTTCGGCGTTTTTGCTGCTACAGTTAGGCGCAGCAGAAGAACCGGGAGGCGGCACATGGGCAACTGGGCAGAGCACGCGCCGGCGCAGACCCCAGAGATTCACCCAGGCACGAGGCGCGAGTATAGCCGGTTTGCCTGCGGCGGAAGTCGCGCTTCGGCCGTCGCCATGGCCGTATTGCTGCTGGCCTTGAGCCCGCTCGGCATCGCCGCCGACGCCGATGCGCCAGCCGAGACGCCTGCAGCCGACACCCCCACCACCGCGGCGGAGGACGCCCCGCCCACGACCGACACGGCCGCCGCGCGCGCGGCGCAGACCGCCGGCCCGGCGCTGAACGAGCACGTGCCGCTGCGTTACGTCGTCAAGAAGGGCGACACGCTGTGGGACATCGCCGACTACTTCCTCAAGGAGCCGTGGAAGTGGCCGGAACTCTGGTACGCCAACCCCGACATCAAGAACCCGCACCTCATTTATCCCGGCGACGTGCTGTACCTGGTGTACGTGGACGGCAAGCCACGGCTCACGCGCGAACCGCCCGATAGCGGGGTCAGCGGCGTGGAGAAACTGTCGCCGCGGGTGCGCGAAGAAGCGCTGCAGGAACCGATCCCCACCATTCCGGGCGATGCCATCCGCGCCTTCCTGATGGGGCCGCGGGTGGTCGGCGCGGAGGAACTGGAAGCGGCGCCTTATATCGTCGAGTTCGCCGAGGAGCACCTGGTGGGCGGCGCAGGCGTGACGGCCTATGCCAAGGGCCTGGCGGAGGACGCGGTGCCAGTGCACAGCGTGGTGCGCAAGGGCGAGGCGTACCGCGATCCCGAAAGCAAGGACATCCTCGGCTACGAAGCCCTTTACATCGGCACGGCCAGCGTCACCACGCCCGGCAAGCCGGCGCGCATCCACATGGACACCACTGTGCGCGAGGTGTTGATCGGCGACCGCCTGCTGCCACAGGACCAGGATGCGTTAGTGGACGCGGCCTACTACCCGCATGCCCCCGAAGGCCGCATCGAGGGCTATATCATTGCCGTCACCGGCGGCGTGTTGCAGATCGGCCAGTACCAGATCGTGACCCTCAGCAAAGGCGCGCGCGACGGCGTCGAGGTCGGCCACGTGTTCTCCATCTACCAGGCGGGACGCCGGGTGCGCGATCCCTACGGCAGCGCCAATGCCACCGTGCTCCTGCCGGAGGAAAAGGCCGGCCTGCTCATGGTGTTCAAGACCTACGAGCGCGTCAGCTACGGCCTGGTGATGAAAGCCACCCGCTCGATCCACCTGCTGGACAAGTTCCGCACCCCGGAAAGCTAAACCCCGACCCGGCGGACCATGGACGGAACCCGCGACCGGCTGCGCAGCTGGCTGACGCTGCTGCTGGCCCCCGATATCGGCCCCTTGCGCGGCGCGCAGCTGTTGGCGCGCTTCGGCTCACCTGCCGCACTGCTGCAGGCCGGCCGTGTGGCCTGGCGTGAGGCCGGTCTGGGCGAGGCTGCGCAGCAGGCGCTCGCGATGCCGGACGAGGCGCGACTGAGCACTGCACTCGACTGGCTGCAAGGCGCGTCTGACCGACACCTGCTGACACTGGACGATCCGCGCTACCCGGCGCGGCTACGGCAGATCGAAGACGCGCCGCTGGCGCTGTTCGTGCTCGGCGACCCGGCGCTGCTGGCGCTGCCACAGCTGGCCATCGTCGGCAGCCGCAATCCGACGCCGGGCGGCCTGGAGAACGCCCGCGCCTTCGCCGCGAGTCTGGCGCAAGCGGGCCTGGTCATCACCAGCGGGCTGGCGCTGGGCATCGACGCCGCCGCACACCAGGGCGCACTCGAGGACGGCGGCCTGACGCTGGCGGTCTGCGGCACCGGGCTGGATCGCGTCTATCCCGCGCGCCACCGCGAGCTGGCGCATGCGATCGCGCGTCAGGGGGCACTGGTGTCGGAGTTCCCGCCCGGTACGCCGGCGCTGGCCGGCAACTTCCCGCGCCGCAACCGGCTGATCAGCGGGCTGTCGCTCGGTGTGCTGGTGGTCGAGGCGGCGCTGCAGAGCGGCTCGCTGATCACCGCGCGTCTGGCCGGCGCGCAGGGGCGTGAAGTGTTCGCCATCCCCGGCTCGATCCACAGCCCATTGGCGCGCGGCTGCCATCGTTTGCTGCGCGAAGGCGCCAAGCTGGTGGAGTCCGCGCAGGACGTGCTCGAGGAAATCGGGCCGCTGCTGGGGCCTGTGCCGTTACCGGGCGCAGCTCCGAGTGCCGATGGCGTGGCGCGCGACGGCGATGCGCCGGACGCGGAGTACCGCAGCCTGCTCGCCGCGCTGGGCCATGAGCCGGCGCGCGTCGACCAGCTCGCGGAGCGCGCCGGCCTGTCGGTCGAGGCCGTGGCCTCGATGCTGCTGATCCTGGAATTGCGCGGCGAGGTGACGCTGCTGCCCGGCGGTGCCTATCAGCGCACCACCGCCGCGAACGGCAGTCAGACATAGGCACCGCCCAGTTCGGGCTCGTCAGGCGCAAACAGCGGCGTCAGCTGCGCCAGGCCGTCCATGAACGTCATGGCCTTGGGTCGCGGCACCGCAGCCTCCGGGTGACTCGGCACCGCGCCATGGCGCCGCATCTCCGCTGGCGGGATCGGCTGCCCGTGCGGCGTCCTCTGCCAGCTCAAGTCGCGCCGGCTGTGCAGGATTTCGCGTTGACTGGCGCTGCGATACCAATAGACCGCCCCATCGATGGCATCGCGCTCGCTCTGGCTCAGGCCGCGGTCGCCACGCACCGACATGTCACGGTTGATCAGCCAGCCTTCGCCGTTGATCAGAAACAGGCGGCGCAGCTGCAGATACAGGCCCACATCCCGCGAGGGCAGACACAGCGTCATATAAATGTGGTTGGCCCAGGACGGCACCGCCGCATGGTGGTAAGCCAGGTAGGTTTCACCGTACAGGCTGGTGCCATGCCGCCCCAGGTGCTCGCGGTCGGCGTGATACAGCACCGCGTAGATCAGGCTCGGCGTGGCGAAGGCCTGATCAGCGATCCGATGCAGGACCTGGACGGCCTTATCGGTATTCAGCTGCTCGGTGAATAGGCGTGGAAACTGCATGTAACACGGGAAGCGAGGCGTGTTTGACGGTCGCACGATGACAGCCGCACACCACCCTGTCGATAGTAAAAATTGCCTAATCGCCGGCCCGCGTTTGACGCCCGCGGCGCTTTACCCCATGCTGCGCCTGAAAATCGCGGCCGTGGATACGCCTTCAGGCCGGATTTCCCAGCCGGTGACCGCACGCGGATGAAAGAAGACGTCCTGGATGTGCTGCTCTATGTCTTCGAGAATTACCAGGAGACGGGGCTGCCGCATCCTCACAATCCGGATGCCCTGAAGACGGAGCTGGAAGCCGCCGGCTTCCCGCGCCAGCAGGTGGACCACGCCTGCCACTGGCTGGAAGGGCTGGCCGCGCAGCAGCGCGAGCCCGGCCCGCAGCTGTCGGCGTCGGCGGCACGCGCCTTCGCGCCGGCCGAGATCGCCTGGCTGTCCCCCGAGTGCCGCGGCTTCGTCCTGCACCTGGTGCAGCTCGGCATCCTCACCCCCGAATTGCGCGAGACCGTGCTCGACCGGCTGATGGCGCTGGCCGAGCACCACCCCGCCGACGAACTCGGCCTCGAGCAGGCCAAGTGGGTCGTGCTGATGGTGCTGTTCAACCAGCCCGGTCAGGAGGCGGCCTACGCCTGGGTCGAGGATATGGTGTACAACCCGCACGGCGGCCTGCTGCACTAGCCATGCGCCTGGCACAGGCAGGGGTTCGTCGCGGGGATGCGTCCCAGTCGCAGGCCTAGACAGCCGTGTTTGCGCATACCGATGCCTGCCGGTCATCCTGACGCCGTGAGCAAAAACCTCGTCATCGTCGAGTCGCCCGCGAAGGCGAACACCATCAAGAAGTACCTGGGCAAGGATTACGAGGTGCTGGCCTCCTACGGCCACGTGCGCGACCTGGTGCCCAAGGAAGGCGCGGTCGATCCCGACAACGGCTTCGCCATGAAGTACGAGGTGATCGAGCGCAACGAGAAGCACGTGGCCAGGATCGCCAGCGCGCTCAAGAAGGCCGACCGCCTGCTGCTCGCGACCGACCCTGACCGCGAGGGCGAGGCGATCTCCTGGCACCTGATCGAGATCCTCAAAGCGCGCAAGGCCCTGGACGGCAAGAAGGTACAGCGCGTGGTGTTCTACGAGATCACCCAACGCGCCGTGAACGAGGCGGTGGCCCACCCGCGCGGCATCTCCTCCGAGCTGGTGGACGCGCAGCAGGCGCGGCGTGCGCTCGACTACCTGGTCGGCTTCAACCTGTCGCCGCTGTTGTGGCGCAAGGTCGCGCCGGGCCTGTCGGCCGGCCGCGTGCAGAGCCCGGCGCTGCGCCTGATCTGCGAGCGCGAGGACGAAATCGCCGCGTTCAAGCCGCAGGAATACTGGACGCTCGAAGCCGAGGTCAGCAAGGGCGGGCAGACCTTCCCGGCACGACTGTATGAGCTCAACGGCGAGAAGGTCGAGCAGTTCACCGTCACCTCGGCCCGGCAGGCGCACGAGGTCGAGCAGGCGCTGCGTGCCGCGGCGCAAGGCAAGGTCACGGTCGCCTCGATCGAGAAG
>DATLYR010000094.1 GCA_035574475.1 Nevskiales bacterium
GTCGGCGACCAGCTCGACGATCTCCAGCGGCACGCGCAGCGTCTCGGCGGCGACCTGCCGCAGCGCCAGATGCGCCCCCTGCCCGACATCGGCAGCGCCACAGCGCACCACCACGCGCTCGATGTCGCCGCCGCCGTGCAATTCGACCACCGCAGTCGCCTGCTCGGGGAAGCCGAAGCTGTAGCCGATGTTCTTGATGCCGCAGGCAAAGCCGATCCCCCGACGGAAATGAGAGCGTGGCGTTTGGAGCCTGGAGAGAGCATCGCTTCCTATCTCCGATCGCTCAGCTCTCATCTCTTCTCTCTTCCAGCCGTCCTCGGTCTTGGCCCAGCCGGCCTCCAGGGCACAGCGTTCCAGCACCTGCGGCGCCGAGACACCACGCGGCAGCGGGGTCTGGGTCGCCTGGATGCTGCCCTCGCGGTAGATGTTGCGCGCGCGGAGTTCGACGCGGTCCATCCCCAGCGCCTCGGCCAGGCGCGCCACCATCTGCTCGGCCGCGAACTGCGCCTGCGGCGCGCCGAAGCCACGAAACGCGCCGGTCGGCAGGTTGTTGGTGTAGACCGCATACGCATCGGCACTGATGTTCTCGACCTCGTAGCAGCCGGCGGCGTACAGCGCGGCGTTGTTGAGCACCTCGGCGCTGGTCGAGGCGTACGCTCCGCCGTCGGCCACGCACTCGGCCTCGACGGCGATGATCCGCCCGTCGCGGGTGGCACCCCAGCGCTCGCGAAAGCGCATCGGATGGCGCTTGGTGTGGCCGATGATCGACTCCTCGCGCGTCCAGGTGATCTTCACCGGGCGGCGCAGCTTCCAGGCTGCCAGAGCGAGCACGATCTGGACGCTGATATCCTCGCGCCCGCCGAAAGCCCCGCCGATCGCGGCGTAGACAACCCGCACCTGCTCCTCGTCCAGCCCCAGCGCGTGCGCGATCTGCCGGCGATCCTCGTGCGCCCACTGGCCGGCCGTCTCGACCACCAGCTTGCCGGCAGCGTCGATGTAGGCCAGGCCGGCTTCCGGCTGCAGGTAGGCGTGCTCCTGCCAGGGCGTCTGGAACTCGCCCTCGACCACCACGTCGGCCCGCGCCAGCGCCGCCGCAGCGTCGCCTTTGCGGATACGCACGTGCCGGATAATGTTCGTCCCGCGGGCCGGGTGGATCAGCGGCGCGTCAGGCCGCAGCGCCGCCAGCGGATCGCTCAGCACCGGCAGGTCCTCGTACGCCACATCGATCAGCGCACACCCGGCGCGCGCCGCGCGTTCGCTCTCGGCGACCACCAGCGCAACTTTGTCGCCAACGAAGCGCACCACATCACCACACAGCACCGGCTGGTCGTTCGCGATCAGCCCGAACTCGTTGCGCGGCACGTCGGCGGCCGTCAGCACCGCCACCACGCCGGGGTGCGCCAGCGCGCGCGACGGGTCGAGCCGCACGATGCGGGCGTGCGGCCGGCGGGCGAACAGCACCGCCATCTGCAGCGTCCCTGGCATCGTCAGGTCGCCAGGGTAGCGCGCCGCGCCACTGACCTTGGCGAGCGCGTCGTGGCGTGGGGGGGATGTGCCGATGATGGAATGGTAGGTCATAGAAACCTCTACCTGAGGTAATTCAGGACACGCTTGGCCCGGCGGCGACCTGGGACTCCGCTTCAGAGGGCTGCCCGGCGGCCCTGCTGTCGCCGCACTCGCGCACCACCACCAGCAATGTCTGGTCGTCCGATTGCGGCGCCGCGCCGACGAACTGGTCCACTGCTGCAAGGATGGCCGCTTGCACCGCCAGCGCCGTGAGCCCCAGGTTGGCCTGGATGCTTGCCAGGAGCCGCCGGGCATCGAACAGCTCGCGTTGCTGATTATGCGCTTCGCTGATGCCGTCGGTGTAGAGCACCAGCAGATCGCCGGGCGCAATTTCGACCGTCCTGGCCTCCCATCTGGCCTCGGTGGTGATGCCGATCGGTATGCCGGTGTTGTGAAGCTCCTGCGGCGCGGTGCCGTTGTCTGCCCGGACCAGATAGGGCGGATTGTGGCCGGCGTTGCAGTAGGTCAGCGTTCCGGTACGCGGATCGAGGATGCCATAGAAAGCGGTTACGAACATGTTCGTGCGGGTATCGGTCAGGATGCGCTTGTTCGCCGCGTACAGCACCTTCTCGGGCCGGTCGGGGTATTCGAAGGCATAGGTGCGAATCAGGGTGCGGCTCAAAGCCATAAACAACGCCGCGCCGGTGCCTTTGTCGGTCACATCGGCGATCAGGATGCCCAGGCGCCCGTCGGGCAGCTCCATCAGATCGTAAAAGTCGCCCGACGTCTGCCGGGCCGGCCGC
>DATLYR010000095.1 GCA_035574475.1 Nevskiales bacterium
GACCTGGCCGAGCTGCGCGCCCAGCACGGCCAGCACCAGGCCGAGCTGGCGGCAGCGGGCGAGCGGCTGCAGCGGCTGCAGCAGACGGCCGAGCAGATCAATAGCCAGCGTCAGGCCTTGCAGGAGGAGATGCGCTCACGACGGCAGGCGCTGGCGCAAGCCCAGCAGCAGCGTGAGCAGGCGGCCGAGCGCCGCCAGGCCGTGCAGGTGGAGATTGCCGGCCGGCGCAGCGCGCTGCAGGCCACCGAGAGCGGGCTGGCCGAGCTGACCGCGCGCGTGGATGCCCTGCGCCTGCAGCAGGCGGAGCTGGCGCGGCTGCTGGCCGAATCCGGCACGCCCCTGGAGCAGTACGATGCGGCGCGCCGCGCCGCGCAGGACCGGCGCCAGTCTGCCCAAGCGGCACTGGACGACGCACGCCGCCGGCTCGAGGCGCTCGAGGCCGAGGCGGCAAGCCTCGCGCAGCAGGCGCAGGAGGCCGAGGCGGCGGTGGAGGCGGTGCGCGAGGCCGCGCAGCAGGCGCAGCTGGCCAACCAGGCCATCGCCGTGCGGCGCCAGACCCTGGTCGAGCAGATCGGCGAGACCGGCAACTCGGTCGAGGCGCTGACGGCGGAGCTGCCGGAAGCCGCCACGCCCGAGCAGTGGGAGGAGCAGCTGGCGGCCATGGACCGGCGCATCCAGCGCCTCGGGCCCATCAATCTCGCCGCCATCGGCGAGTACGAGGAACACCAGCAGCGCGAGGCCTACCTCACCACGCAGTACACAGACCTGACGGAGGCCCTGGCGCAGCTCGAGGAGGCGATCCACAAGATCGACCGCGAGACCAAGAGCCGCTTCAAGGACACCTTCGACAAGGTGGACACGATTTTCCGCCAGACCTTTCCCAAGCTGTTCGGCGGCGGCGAGGCCTATCTGGAGCTGATGGGCGAGGACCTTCTGGAAACCGGCGTGCGCGTGATGGCGCGCCCGCCCGGCAAGCGCAACAGCGTGATCCAGCAGCTGTCCGGCGGCGAGAAGGCACTGACCGCAGTGGCGCTGCTGTTCGCGCTGTTCGAGCTCAACCCGGCGCCGTTCTGTCTGCTGGACGAGGTGGACGCGCCGCTGGATGATAACAACGTCGGTCGTTTCTGCTCGCTGGTGCAGGAGATGTCCGCGCGCGTGCAGTTCATCGTGATCACGCACAACAAGATTACGATGGAGATGGTGCACCACCTGCACGGCGTCACCATGCAGGAGCCGGGCGTGTCACGCCTGGTGAGCGTGGACGTGGACCAGGCGGTGGCGATGGCCGAGGCGGGCTGACGCAGGACGAGGGCAGGCGCGATGAGCCTCATGCAGTGGATCATCCTGATCGCCGCGGTGGCCGCCGTGGTTCTGCTGTATCTGCGCATGCGGCACGCACGTGACGAGGATCCCTGGAAGCGGCGCCCGGGCGACGAAGCGTCGCCGGACTACGAGCAGCTCGACGGTCAGGCCGCACCCGCCGATAGCGTGGGCTCCTATGTCGTCGGTAAGCCGCGCGCAGTGGGCGATGGCGCGGTGCGGCAGCCGCCGGAGCTGCCGCCCGCCGGCGCCCCCCCGGACAAGGATTGGACGCATTTCTCGACCGCGCGTGCCGACGAGCAGCTGCGGCTGGATATGCCGGCCGGTCAGCGAGGTTCGCGGCCGCCGGCGGCGCCGCCGGGCCAGGAAAAGATCGTCACCCTGCACGTGGCGGCCCCGGAGGGCGAGCTGTTCACCGGCACGGCGGTGCACACCGCGCTGCAGCTGTGCCGGCTGCAGTTCGGCATGCGTGACATCTACCATCGCATCACCGAGGCCAACGGCGTGCCGGAGGCGGTATTCAGCGTCGCCAACATGGTCAAGCCGGGCTATCTCGATCCCGGCGTGGCACAGGATTTCACCACGCCCGGACTCACGCTGTTCATGGTCATGCCGGGGCCGGTCGAGGGCGTGGTCGCCTTCCGCGACATGCTCGAGACTGCGCACCAGCTGGCGCAGCGCCTCGGCGGTGACGTGCTGGACGACAAGCGCGCGATCCTGACCCACCAGACCGAGCAGTACCTGCACGACCAGATCGCCGAGACCGAGCGCCGCTGGCGCGCACAGCCGCGGAAGAAATGACCGCCCGACGCATCCAGGCCCTGCGCGAGGCCATCGAGCACCACAACTACCGCTATTACGTCCTCGACGATCCGGAGATTTCCGACGCCGAGTACGACCGCCTGTTCCGCGAGCTGCAGCAGCTGGAGCAGGAACACCCGGAACTGGTCACGCCGGATTCGCCGACCCAGCGTGTGGGTGGCGCACCGCGCGCGGAATTCGCCAGCGTGCGCCATGCCACGCCGATGCTGTCGCTCAACAACTGCTTCAGCGACGGGGAACTGAGGGACTTCGACCGCCGCATCCGCGAGACCCTCGGCGTCGAGGCGGTGGACTACGTGGCCGAGCCCAAGCTCGATGGCCTGGCCGTCAGCCTGGTTTACGAAAGGGGCCGGCTGATACGTGCCGCCACGCGTGGCGACGGCAGCGAGGGTGAGGACATCACCGCCAACATCCGCACCCTGCGCGCCGTGCCGCTGAAACTGCGCGGCAGCGGCTGGCCGGCCCTGCTGGACGTGCGCGGCGAGGTGTACATGTCGAAGGCCGGCTTCGCACGCATGAATGCGGAGGCCGCAGCCCGGGGCGAGAAAACCTTCGTCAATCCGCGCAACGCGGCGGCCGGCAGCCTGCGGCAGCTCGACCCGCGCATCACCGCGCAGCGGCCGCTGTCGTTCTACGCCTATGCCAGCGGCGCGTTGCCACGCAGCGCGCAGCCACAGACGCACTGGGAACTGCTGCAGCGCTTCCGCGACTGGGGGCTGCCGGTCTGCGCGCAGATCGAGCGCGTGCGCGGACTCGAAGGCTGCCTGCGTTACTACGCGAAGCTGGAGCGGCAGCGCCCGCAGCTGCCGTTCGAGATCGACGGCGTGGTGTACAAGCTCGACCGGCTGGACTGGCGCGAGGAGCTGGGCTCCGTGGCGCGTGCGCCGCGCTGGGCAGTGGCGCACAAGTTCCCGGCGCAGGAAGTGGAAACCCGCCTGCTGGACGTGGAATTCCAGGTCGGACGCACCGGCACGCTGACGCCGGTGGCGCGGCTGGAGCCGGTGTTCGTCGGTGGTGTCACGGTCAGCAACGCGACTCTGCACAACATGGACGAGATCGCGCGCCTGGGCGTGAAGATCGGCGACACGGTGATCGTGCGCCGCGCCGGCGACGTCATTCCTGAAATCGTGAAGGTGGTGGAGAGCAGGCGCCCGCGCGACGCCCGCGCCATCCAGCTGCCGAAGCAGTGCCCCGTGTGCGGCTCGACGGTGGTGCAGATCGAGGGCGAGGTGGCGGCCCGCTGCAGTGCGGGTCTGACCTGCCGTGCGCAGCTGCATGGCGCGCTGATGCATTTCGTTTCGCGCCGGGCGATGGACATCGAAGGCCTGGGCGACAAGCTGCTGGCGCAGCTCATCGATACGGGATTGGTGAAGTCGCCGGCCGATATCTACGCGCTCAGGGCAGAGCAACTGGCCGGGCTCGAGCGTATGGCGGAAAAATCCGCCGCCAACGTGATCGAGGCCATCGAACGCAGCAAGGCCACGACCCTGGAGCGCTTCCTGTATGCACTGGGTATTCGCGACGTGGGCGAAACCACGGCCCGTGACCTGGCGCGGCATTTTCGCAGCCTGGAGGCGCTGATCGAGGCGGCCCGGGCCGATCTGCCGACGGTACACGCGGCGAAGGACAAGGACCGCTGCCCGCGCCTGCGCGCAGTACCGGACATCGGGCCTGTGGTGGCGGCGCACGTGGCGCAGTTCTTCACCGAACCGCACAATCTGGCCGTGATCCGCGCCCTGCACAAGGCCGGTGTGCACTGGCCGGAGGTCACACAGGCCGCGGGCGCGGGCCCGCTGGCCGGCAAGACCTTCGTGCTGACCGGGACGCTGCCGTCCATGAGCCGCGACGAGGCGCAGTCCCGGATCGAGGCGGCCGGCGGCAAGGTCAGCGGCTCGGTGTCGAAGAAGACCGATTATGTCGTGGCGGGTGAATCGCCCGGCTCGAAGCTGGCCAAGGCGGAAAAACTGGGCGTAGCGGTCATCGACGAAGCCGGGCTTCTGCGCCTGCTGGGCAGAACGGCGTAGCTGCGCTATTCGTTCGGCGCCAGCGCCTTGATGCTGAGTGCGTGGATGTCGGTCTGCAGCAGGTCGCCCAGCGCTTCGTACACCAAGCGGTGCCGCTGGATGGGTGTTTTGCCGGTGAAGGCAGCGGTGCGGATGCGCAGGGCATAGTGGCCGCGGCCGCTCCGCGCGCCGGCATGCCCGGCGTGCAAATGGCTTTCGTCGACGATCTCGAGTTCGATCGGCGCCAGCTTGGCTAAGCGCTGGCGCATACGTTCGATGCGCGTCACCACGTCAGCGGCTTTCGGAGTCCAGGTAGCGCGACAGGTACAGGCCCTGCAGCAGCACGAAGGCGAAGGTCAGCCCGAGCATGCCGAACAGCTTGAAATTTACCCAGGTCGCTTCGGCAAACGAGTAGGCGACATACAGGTTGAGCACACCACAGAACACGAAAAAGCCCGCCCACATCAGGTTCACGCGCCGCCACACCGGCGCCGGCAGCCGCAGGTTGGATTCCAGCAGGCGCTGGATCAGCGGTTTTTCGCCGACATAGTGGCTGGCAATCAGCACCACGGCGAACAGACCGTAGAGTGCGGTCGGCTTGACCTTGATGAATACCGGGTCGTGCAGGGCCAGCGTGATGCCGCCCAGCACCAACGCCAGCAGGGCCGCGGTCAGCTGCATCTTCGGCACGCGCCGCGTCATGCCCCACAGGATCGCGACCTGCGCCAGCAGCGCCACGATCAGCACCACGGTGGCGAAGTAGATGTCGCGCAGGTAATAGGCGCCGACGAACAGGATGATCGGAAGGTAATCGAGCAGGATTTTCATAGGCCGGGCAGTATATCGCATGGCTTGCTGGCTATGACCGCGACGTGACCGAATACGTTCAAGTCCACCCGAAGAACCCGCAGCCGCGCCAGGTCGCGCGGGTGGTCGCGCAGCTGCATGCCGGCGCGGTCATCGCCTATCCGACCGATTCTTCCTACGCACTCGGCTGCCACATGGGCGACAAGGCGGCGATGGAGCGCATCCGCCGCCTGCGCGGCTTCGGCCGGCACCACCACTTCACGCTGCTGTGCCGCGACCTGTCCGAGGTCTCGACCTATGCGAAGTTCGACAACCGGGGCTTCCGCCTGCTCAAGTCGCTGACCCCGGGGCCCTACACCTTCGTGCTGCCGGCCACTCACGGGGTGCCGCGGCGCGCGCTGCACGAGAAGCGCAAGACCATCGGCATCCGCATCCCCGACCACCCGGTCGCGCTGGCGCTGCTGCGCGTGCTGGGCGAGCCGCTGATGAGCTGCACGCTGATCCTGCCGGGCGATCAGCTGCCGCTGTCCGAGCCGGAACAGGTGTACGAGGCGCTGGCCAACCGCGTGGACATCATCGTGGACAGCGGCGCCTGCGGGCTGGAGCCGACCACGGTGCTGGACCTGACCGCGGGCGAGCCGCGGCTGCTGCGGGCGGGCAAGGGCGATGTGAACCGGCTGTTATAATGCCCGGCTCATGGATCCCGCCAAGATACAGCTGCTGGCCGCCTGGGCCATTCCCATCCTGTTCGCGATCACCCTGCACGAGGTGGCGCACGGCTGGGTGGCGCGTTATTACGGCGACGACACCGCCGCGCGCCTCGGCCGCCTGAGCCTCAACCCGCTCAAGCACGTGGACCCGCTCGGCACGGTGGTGGTGCCGGTGCTGATGTGGCTGTTCAGCGGTTTTCTGTTCGGCTGGGCCAAGCCGGTGCCGGTGGTGGCGTCCAAGCTGCGCCATCCGCGCGAGCACATGGCCGTCGTTGCGGCGGCCGGACCGCTGACCAACCTGGTGATGGCCATATTCTGGGCGGGCGTGTTCAAGCTGGCGCTGTTGTCCGGCGGGCAGGGCGTCGCCCTGCAGTTCCTGACCCTGATGGCAGTGGGTGGCATCGCCATCAACCTGATCCTGATGGTGCTGAACCTGCTGCCGATCCCGCCGCTCGATGGCAGCCGGGTGCTGAACGGCTTCCTGCCCGAGCGCTATGCGCGCCAGGTGGACCGGCTGGAGCAGTACGGCCTGATCATCGTGGTCGTGCTGCTGGTGACCGGTACGCTGGGCCGTATCCTCGGCCCGCTGCTCGGCTATGCGAAAACCTTCGTGCTCGGGCTGTTTGGCCTGCCCGACATCGGGATGTTCTGATGAGCCAGACCGCCAAACCCGTCATTCTCAGCGGCATCCAGCCCTCCGGTGCGCTGACGCTCGGCAACTACATCGGCGCGATCCGCAACTGGGTACAGCTGCAGCAGGACCACGACTGCCTGTTCATGCTGGTGGACCTGCACGCCATCACCGTGCGCCAGGACCCGGCCGAGCTGCGCCAGCGCTGCCTGGAATTCCTGAGCCTGTACATCGCCTGCGGCATCGACCCGGACAAGAACGTGCTGTTCGTGCAGTCGCACGTGCCGCAGCACGCCGAGCTCGCCTGGGTGCT
Organism: Nevskiales bacterium; assembly: GCA_035574475.1. Lineage (NCBI taxonomy): Bacteria > Pseudomonadati > Pseudomonadota > Gammaproteobacteria > Nevskiales > Nevskiales bacterium. The sequence goes on from DATLYR010000095.1 coordinate 6,607, forward strand.
GAACTGCTACACCTACATGGGCGAGCTGAACCGCATGACGCAGTTCAAGGACAAGTCGCAGCGGCACAGCGAGAACATCAACGCCGGCCTGTACGACTACCCGGTGCTGATGGCGGCCGACATCCTGCTGTACCAGTCGAAGTTCGTCCCGGTCGGCGACGACCAGAAGCAGCACCTGGAGCTGACCCGCGACGTGGCCCTGCGCTTCAACAAGCTGTACGGTCCGGTGTTCACCGTGCCGGAGCCCTGGATCCCGAAGGTCGGCGCGCGCATCATGAGCCTGCAGGATCCGACGGTGAAGATGTCCAAGTCGGACGCCAACAACAACGCCTATATCTCGCTGCTGGACGATCCCGACCTGGTGGCGAAGAAGATCAAGCGCGCGGTCACCGATTCCGGCAGCGAAATCCGCTATGAACCGGACAGCCGCCCCGGCATCGCCAACCTGATGAGCATCTACGCGGCCATCACCGGCCAGACGCTGGAACAGATCGAGGCCGCCTACCAGGGCAAGGGCTACGGCGCCTTCAAGACGGACCTGGCTGAAATCACGGTGAATTTCATCCGCCCGGTGCAGCAGCGGTTCCATGCGGTTTATGATGACCGCGAGGGTCTGACCCGCATCCTGCGCCAGGGCGCCGAAAAGGCCCAGGCCCGCGCGCAGCCCACGCTCGCGCGGGTCTTCGACGTGCTCGGCTTTTTGCCGCGCTGACGGTTGTTTCGACACACGAGGCCAGAATCGATGAGTTCAGTCATTCCGGCGCTGGCCGGAATCCAGCGGCTTTCTCGGCCCCGGACCCCGGTTTCCGCCGGGGTGAAGTGGCTTTGTGGCGGCGCATGACAAACGCAAACGCAGCGGTCGAAGCCCAGGACAGCGTCATCGCCAAGGTGCGCGGCGAGCCGCTGCTCAAGCTGCCGGAGGACCTGTATATCCCGCCGGACGCGCTGGAGGTTTTCCTGGAGGCCTTCGAGGGGCCGCTGGACCTGCTGCTGTACCTGATCCGCAAGCAGAACTTCGACATCCTCGACATTCCCGTCCAGAAGATCACCCAGCAGTACATCGAGTACATCGCGCTGATGCGCGAGATGCGCTTCGAGCTGGCGGCCGAGTACCTGCTGATGGCCGCCATGCTGGCGGAGATCAAGTCGCGGCTGCTGCTGCCCAGGCCGGCCCTGGAAGAGGGCGATGAGGGCCAGGACCCGCGCGCCGAGCTGGTGCGCCGCCTGCAACAGTACGAGCGCTTCAAGACTGCGGCCGAGAACCTCGATGCGCTGCCGCGCGTGGGGCGCGAGATCTTCATCGCGCACGCGCGGCCCGAGCAGGTGCCGCTGGCGGTGGCGCTGCCGCAGCCGACGCTGCGCGAACTGATCTTTGCCTTCCGCGACGTCATGCTGCGCGCCGAGCTGTTCGCGCACCACCACGTCCAGCGCGAGCCGCTGTCGGTACGCGAACGCATGGGCCGCATCCTCGCCGACCTGGCCGGCGGCCGGCAGGCGCAGCTGCTCGACCTGGTGGAACCCGCCGAGGGCCGCCTGGGCGTGGTGGTCTGCTTCCTCGCCATCCTGGAGCTGGCCAAGGCCGAGCTGATCCAGATCCAGCAGGCCGAGCCCTACGCGCCGGTGTTCCTGCGTCTGGCCGACGGCGGCGCGGATGCCGGCACGCTGGACGACGACGCCATCGAAACCGCCTATTCGGGCTGAAGCTGACGGATTGCCAATGGACAACCGCGAAGAACTGCAACGCATCCTCGAGGCCCTGCTGCTGGCCTCCGACCAGCCGCTCGGCCTGGACCGCATCCTGACCCTGTTCGAGGAGGCGCAGCGGCCGAGCAAGGCCGAACTCAAGGCGGCGCTGGAAGAACTGAAGTCCGCACTCGAGGGCCGCGCCGTCGAGTTGCGCGAGGTCGCTGGCGGCTGGCGCATCCAGACGCGCCAGGCGTATGCCGGCTGGGTGGCCCGTCTATGGGAGGAAAAGCCGCCGCGTTACTCGCGCGCGCTGCTCGAGACCCTGGCCTTGATCGTGTACCGTCAGCCGATCAGCCGCGCCGAGATCGAGGAGGTGCGCGGCGTGTCCCTGAGTCAGTCCATCCTCAAGACCCTGATGGAGCGCAACTGGGTGCGCGTGGTCGGCTACCGCGAGGTGCCCGGCCGGCCGGCGCTGTTCGGCACCACCAAGGAATTCCTCGACGACTTCAACCTGCGCAGCCTGGAAGAACTGCCGGCGCTGCCCGAGATCCGTGATCTCGACGCGCTGGCGGCGGCGCTGGAGCGGCTGCAGGGCCCGGAGGCTACGCCCACGGCCGATGCACCTGCGGCTGAGCCGCCTGCTGCGCCCGGCTCGGAGGCCCTGCACTGAAACCGCGTCGCCCGCAGGCCAGCCGCAAAGCCCCGCCACGGTCCAACGCACAGGCCGAGCGCATCCAGAAGCTGCTGGCCCACGCCGGCATCGGCTCGCGGCGCGAGATCGAGGCCTGGATCCGCGACGGCCGCGTGCGCGTCAACGGCCAGCTCGCGACCGTCGGCCAGAAGATCCTGCCCACCGATCAGGTCAGCGTCGAAGGCCGGCGCATCGCGCTGGAGCGGCGCCTGCAGGTGCCGCGCCGCGTGCTGCTGTACCGCAAGAAGCAGGGCGAGATCGTCGCGCTGCGCGACCCGGAAGGGCGCGAGACGGTCTTCCGCCGCCTGCCGCGCCTGAGCGAAGGCCGCTGGATTGCCGTGGGCCGGCTCGACTACAACACTTCGGGCCTTTTGCTGTTCACCACCGACGGCGAACTCGCGCGCCGGCTGATGCACCCGAAGTACCGGATCGAGCGCGAGTACGCCGTGCGCGTGCTGGGCGAGGTCAGCGACGAAGTGCTGGCGCGCCTGCGCAAGGGTGTCAGGCTCGACGACGGCCCGGCACGCTTCGAGCGCATCGAGCCGGCCGGCGGCGAGGGCGCCAACCGTTGGTTCAATGTGATCCTGCGCGAGGGCCGCAACCGCATCGTGCGCCGGCTGTTCGAATCGCAAAACCTGCAGGTCAGCCGCCTGATCCGCGTGCGCTTCGGGCCCTACGGCCTCCCCGGCGGGGTCAAGGCCGGCAGCTACTACGAGCTCACGGACAAGGAAATCCAGCCGCTGCTGGCGCTGGTCGGCCTTGAAAACCGGCAAGACTGACACGCTGCCACGGCTGCCGACGCGGCGGCTGCAGGCAGTGTTTCGCCGGCTCGAAGCGGCCTACGGCCATCAGGACTGGTGGCCGGCGGACACACGCTTCGAGATTCTCGTCGGCGCAGTCCTGACCCAGAACACCGCCTGGATCAACGTCGAGCGCGCACTCGCCAACCTGCGTAGGCGACACTGGCTGAACGCCGGGGCCATCCTGCGGGCGCCGCGGCCGCAACTGGCGGCGGCACTGAAGCCCTCCGGCTACTTCAACCTCAAGGCCCAGCGGCTGCGTGCGCTGTGCGCGTGGTTCGTGGAGACGGGCGGCTTCCGCGTCCTGGACCGCTGGGATACGGCACGGTTGCGGCAGGCCTTGCTGGGTGTGCACGGTGTCGGGCCGGAAACGGCCGATGACATCGTTTTATACGCCTTTCACCGGCCGGTGTTCGTGGTCGACGCCTATACGCGCCGGCTGTTCACGCGGCTCGGGCTGCTGCAGGGGGATCCGGGCTACGAGGCGCTGCGCACGGCCTGTGAGCGCGCACTGCCCGCGGACGCGGTCGCGTACCAGCAGTATCACGCGTTGATCGTGGAGCATGCCAAGCGCCGCTGCCGCCCGCGGCCGCTGTGCGCGGACTGCGTGCTGCGCCGGATGTGCCCGGTGGCGACCGCTGCGGGCAGGGCCGGCTAGACGCTGCGGCCGGTAAATTGCTCCTGCAGCCAGCGGCTGCAATCGTCGGCGCTGCGCAGCGGCTGTACCGCCGAGCCCTCGGCCCAGTCGCAGTCGAGCGACTGCAGCAGGTCCAGCTCGGCGCGCGAGCGGATCTCGCTCGCGCCGCAATTCAGCTTCAGGTCGTGAATCAGCGCTACCTGGCGCTCCAGCAGCAGCGCCGCGCGCGCGTCTTGCTGGGCACGCTGTACCAGAGCGCTGGCGAGCCGTGCTTCGCTGACCGGGAAATCCAGCAGGCTCGCCGGACTGCACTGGGGCCCGCCGAGGTCGGCCAGGCAGATGCCCACGCCCTGGCGCGAGAGCGACTCGAGGTGGCGCATTCCATCGCGTCCGCTGCCACGCAGCGCCTGTTCGCTGAATTCCAGCGCCAGCGCATCGCCCGGCAAGTCGTGTGCCGCCAGCAGGCGGGTCACCATCTCGCTCAGCGGCAGGCGCACCAGTGCCTGCTCCGGTAGGCGGATGGCCAGCACCAGCCCAGGGTCGCGTTTGCGCCGCCACTGCTCGAGCTGTTCCAGACCCTGCTGTAGCAGCCACAGACTGAGACTGTGCAGCAGCCCGCCGCGCTCCGGCAGATTGATGAATTCGGATTCCTCCAGTGTGCCGCGATGCGGGTGCGGCCAGCGCGGGTACAGGCGCAGGCGCCGGTAACGGCCGTCGCGCAGATCCAGCTGTGGCGCGTAGGCCAGTTCGAGGGCGTCGTGCGCAACGCCGGCATGCAGCTCGGCGGTAAGACTCAGCCGGCCGGCGCGGCGCGTTTCCAGCGAGCCGTCGTAAAGCAGAAAATCGTTCTGCTCGGTGCGTGCGGCGTACTTGGCGATCTCGGCACGTCGCAGCAGGCTCTCCGCATCCAGCATGCCGTCGCCACTGGCGATGGCCGCGCCGATACGTGCCTGCAGGCTGATCTGCATGCCGGCCAGCGCCACCGGCGTGTCGAGCGCGCGATGGATGCGCAGCGCCTGGCGCTGCAATTCGTCCGGCTCCGGCGCATGGATGAACAGCAGGCCGAACTCGTTGTGGCCCAGGTAAGCGAGTACCTGATCGCGGCTGACCAGATTCTGCAGGCGCTGCGCTACGATGCGCATCAGATCCTCGGCGATCTCCTCGCCCAGGATGCGGTCCACGTCGCGCAGCTGGTCGATTTCGATCATCAGGACCGCAGGCTGGCGCGTGGCGGCGCCGTCGCGCGCCAGGATCTGGGTCAGCACGGTGCGCAGGGCGCGCCGGTTGGGCAGGCCGAGCTTGGGTCCCTCCGTTTGCGCGTGCTCGATCTGGTATTCCAGCGCGCTGGCCTTCTTGCGCAGCTCGGCGGTTTCGTCCAGCACCAACGCACTGGCCTGGTAGGCCATCACCGTGCCGGTGTACTGGCCCCACAGCGCGAAGATGAAGGGCGTGAGATCGAGCAGCCACAGCGCCGGGTTGTGCTTCTGTACGTCGATGATCCCGGACAGGCTCAACTCGCGAAACTCGATTGCGCAGGCCAGCAGGGTGGCGACCACGACGGTGAGCAGCGCGATGCCGCTGCCGATCACGGCATGGCGGTTGACGCGGTCCTTGAACAGCCGCGCGGTGAGTTCGACGCTGGGGGTTACGGGCTGCACGCCCGTTCCGTCGGCCCCAGCCTCAGCCCGTCCAGCCATGCCAGCAGCTCCCTGGGCGCATCGATCAGGCCGTCCGCGCCCCAGTGGCGCGGATCGTCGCCGTCTTCAATATACCCATAAGTGGCGGCCAGCGTGCGCATGCCGGCGCGCCGGCCGGATTCGATGTCGCGCTGCGCATCGCCCACGTAGAGGCAGGCGGCCGGCGGCTGACCGGACTGGGTGCAGGCCAGCAGCAGCGGCGCCGGATGCGGCTTGGGATGCGCGGCACTGTCGCCGCTGACGACGCAGACCGGCGGAATCGGGAATTGCATCCCGGCCAGCAGCGGCTCGGTCAGCCAGGCGGGCTTGTTGGTGACGATGCCCCAGGGCAAGGCGCGCTGCGCAAGTTCGCCCAGCACGTCTGCCATGCCGTCGAACAGGACCGTGTGCCGGTTGAGGTGCGCGCGGTACAGCGCCAGAAATCGCTGGCGCAGCGGCTCATAGCCTTCCTCGCCTGGCTGCAGGCCGAAGCCCAGCCGCAGCAACCCGCGCGCGCCCTGCGAGGCCAGCGGGCGGATCGCAGCCGCGGGCAGCGGCGGCAGGCGCTGCTCCGCGCGCAGCAGGTTGAGCGCGTAGCCGAGGTCGGGCGCGGTGTCGAGCAGGGTGCCGTCGAGGTCGAACAGGATGCAGCGGATCATGCCGCCGGCCGGCGCGTGTGCATCAGGTAGTTGACGTTCACGTCGCGGTTCAGCCGGTGCCGGCCCAGCACCGGGTCGTAGTGCAGGCCGGTGACCTCGTGCAGCTCCAGCCCGGCGGCGCGCGCCCAGGCGTCGAGCTCGGACGGGCGGATGAACTTGGCGTAGTCGTGGGTGCCGGCCGGCACCAGCCGCAGCAGGTGCTCGGCCGCGACAATCGCCAGCAGCCAGGCCCGAGGCGTTCGGTTGAGGGTGGAGAAGAACACATGCCCGCCGGGGCGCACGAGCCTGGCGCAGGCCCGCACCACCGCGGCCGGGTCGGGCACGTGCTCGAGCATCTCCATGCAGGTCACAATGTCGAAGGCGCCGGGCATTTCCGCCGCCAGCGCCTCGGCGGCGATGCTGCGGTACTCCACCGGCTGGCCGCTCTCGCGCGCATGCGCACGGGCGGCCTCCAGCGCTTCCTCGGCCAGGTCGATGCCGGTGACGCGCGCGCCGGCGCGGGCCATGGCCTCGGCCAGCAGCCCGCCGCCGCAGCCGACGTCGCAGACGCGC
>DATLYR010000096.1 GCA_035574475.1 Nevskiales bacterium
GCTCGCGTCCTGCACCTGCACGGATTGGCCATGGATATCCGTCACCGTGACCGCCGGTGCCAGCGCGGGCAGGGCGAGCAGCGACAGAGCCAACAGCCATGAGCCGCGAGCGTTCATGACATCCGCTCCGCACGCGGCAGCTCGTCCGCCAACGCGCGCCAGTCGGCCGACTCGGGGATGCCGGGTTTGCGCTTGCCGAAGATCAGCGCCAGGTTCTCGCCGCGCGCGTCGAACAGTTCCAGCGAGGTGACCACGCCGTCGTCGGTGGGCTTGCGCACCACCCAGGCCGCGGCCACGTGGTCCTCGCGCAGATGCAGGTTGAAGTCGTCGTCCAGCACGTTGAGCCAGGGGCCCATGGGCTTGATGTTCTGCACCGGGCCGGTGTGGATCTGGATGCCACCGCGGTTGCCGACGAAGACCATGATCGGCAGCGCGCGCGCGGCGGCGGTTTCCAGTACCTGGCGTACGGCGCCGGTCTCGACCGGCCAGGCGAGGTCATCCCCGACCAGACGCAGGGCCTGGGTGCGCGTGACTTTGAATTTCTTCAGCAGTGCAAAGAAGTCGTGCGTGTCGCGCAGCGCCTCCCAGGCGGCGCGCAGGCCGGCGCTGTCCACTTCGCTGTCCGGCCGTTCCGCGGCGGGCGCGGGGGCCGGCTCGGCAACCAGTGTCGGTGCCTGGTCCTCGGATCGCCAGCGCGCCACCAGCGCCTGGTAGGCGCCCGCATCGCTGTCTTCGGTCAGGTAGATCTTGAGGATGGCGTTGCCCTGCGCGTCGAAGAACTGCAGGCTGTTGCGTGTGCCGGAATGCAGCGTCTGGCGCGCGGCAAAGCCGTGCCGCCACTGGTTGAGGAACAGGCGCAGGTCGATGTCGGGCCCCAGGACCAGGCCCATCGGGCCGTTCACCTCCACCTGCTCGAAGCGCCCGTAGCGCTCGTGTACCACCGACTCGTTGCGGGTCAGCGCCATGATGCGGCCGAGCGAAGGCATGGCCTTGAGGATCTCGCCCCAATCCGGTTGCAGGCGGACGACGCCGTGGCCGCAGTCGGTGGCGACCAGTTCCGCTTCGCTCACGCCAAGGCGCGCGGCGGCTTCGCGAATCCGCAGCTTGGGCTCTTCGCGCAGCAGTGCCTGCCAGGACTGGCGCAACGTCTGTGCGGCCTGCGTCGCATCGGCAGGAAGGGCTGAGGCTTGTGTCATGGCAGTTCTCCCGGGATTGACGTTGGACGATGGATTCAGTGCCGTGCCAGGGTAGGGGGATCCTCGAGACGGAACACCACCGGCAGTTCCACCCAGGCCGCGAGTCTGCGCTCGCCCTGGCGCCAGGGTTCGATCTCCCACTGCCGTACGGCGGCCAGCGCGGCGCGATCGAGCAGCCGATAACCGGACGACACCAGCAGCTGGACTTCGGACAGTGAGCCGTCGGCCTCCACGCGTGCGCGCACCAGCACTGTGCCGCTCTCGCCGCGCAGTCGGCTCTGGCGCGGGTAGGCCGGCGGTTGCGGGGGGCGGCGGAAGCGGGGTTCCTGGATCAGCAGCTCGCCCGTTGCCTCCGCGGCGGGTGTTGCAGCTGCCGCCAGAGGGGCCTCGTCGGCAGACGGGGCTTCGGCTGGCGGCACGGGATCCGGAATGACCTCGTGAGGCGTCTGCGTTTGCGGTTCGGGCAGCGTGGCGACGGCCTGCGGCCGAGCGGGCTCGCTGCGGGCGCTGGCCGGCGGCGGCGCGGGTTGCGGCCGGGAAGGCTGCGCTGGGGCGACCGGCGTGACGGCAGCCGCGGGTCCCGGCGCCGGTGTGATCAGGCGCACCAGCAGCACTGCGTCGGCTGCCGGCCTGTCGGGCGCGCGAGATGCCGGGCCGCGGTAGATCGCAGCTAGCGCTGCCGCATGCAGCAGCAGCGACAAGGACAGGGCGGCAAGCTGGGCGCGGTCGAGGGCCATGCTCAGCGGAACAGGTAGCTGATCTGGATCTGGGCGTTGCGGCCGACCTCATCGAACAGCGACAGGTGCCGGCGGTAGCGGC
>DATLYR010000097.1 GCA_035574475.1 Nevskiales bacterium
CAGGACGTTGCGCTCCTGCTGCAGTCGCTCTTCGGACAAGTAGTGGCTGGCGGGGATCGAGCCCTGCTCGCCGAGGTCGAGTGTGCCGCGGGCGGCATGCTCGCGCAGGCGCGCGAACAGGGCCATGACGGCGGCGGGCGCTTTATTCACCCCCACTCCGTGCCTGCCCCATCATGCCACCGCGCGCGGACGCAGCTGCTCCGCCAGCCGGGTGGCGTTCTGCGCCGTCAGCCCATAGATGGACAGCTGCGGGTTGGCACCGATGCTGGTCGGGAACACCGAACCGTCGAATATGGAGAGGTTCTCCAGCTGGTGATGCCGACCGTCGCTGGCGACCACGCCCATTTTCGGATTTTCACTCATCGCGCAGCCGCCCATCAGGTGCGCGGTGAACAGCGCGACCTTGAACTTCGCGTAGTCGAGGGCTTCGATCTCGGCCCGCGAGGCCGACCAGCTGGTGTGGTAGGACGCATCCAGGTGCACCGCCTTGACCTTGCGCGCGCCGGCCGCGAACTGCACCTCGGCCATGCTCAGCAGGGCGCGCTTCACGCCATCCCACACGTACGGCGTCATGTCGTAGTCGAGTACCGGCAGGCCGTGCTCGTCGATGCGTACGGTTCCGCCGGGGCTGCCCTCCACGAAGCCGTCGCGCAGCAGCGCCACCATCGCGTTCATGTGCGGCAGCTGGGCGAGTTCTTCCTGCAGCGGCTTGCCGATCGTGCCGAACAGGCCGGAGCTGATGGACGGGAACAGCGGCGCCACTTCCAGCTTGTAGCCCATTGGGCCGGTGGCCCCGTCCTTCCACTGGAAATGGTCGGAGGCGATGGACTGCGGCGCGCCGTAGAAGGGTTCGACCCGGTCCGGCATGATCGCCAGCGTGAACGGCACCGGGTGGATGCAGGTGTGCAGGCCGACGCGGCCGTGCGGGTCCGGCGCCTGTGAGCGCAGCAAGAGCGCCGGCGTGTTGATCGCGCCGCCCGCCAGGATGTAATGCTTGGCCTTCACCTTGACCGTGACGCCAGTCGGTGCGCGCGCCGGTGCATCGAGTGCCACGCAGGACAAGCCCGTCACCGCCGCCTGGCCGGCATCGAACTCGAGTTTCTGCACGCGCAGGTGATGCACCAGCTCGGCGCCCTGCGCCAGCGCGGACGGGATGGTGGTCACCAGCATCGCCTGCTTGGCGTTGACCGGGCAGCCCATGCCGCAATAGCCGGAGTTCAGGCAGCCGTTGACGTTGCGCGGGATCACGTGCCATTCCCAGCCGAGCCTCTCGCAGCCGTTCTTCAGCACGTTGTTGTTGGCGTTGGGCGGCAGCGCCCAGGGCTTGATGTTGAGCCGTCGCCGCATCTTTTCGAACCACGGCGCCATGTCCTCCGGGCCATGGCCCTTGACCTCATGCGCCTCGGCCCAGTGCTTGAGCGTCTGCGGCGGCGTGGCGAAGCTCGAGGTCCAGTTGACCGTGGTGGTGCCGCCGACCGAGCGGCCCTGCAGCACCGCGATCGCGCCGTCGGAGGTCGCGCGGCCGCCGCCTTCCCAGTACAGCTCGGCAAAGGCGCGCGACTCGTCCATGTCCTTGAAGCTGGCCGCGGTCTTGAGCGCGCCCTCCTCCAGCAGCAGCACCTTGAGCCCGGCCTGGGTGAGAATCTCCGCCGCGGTCGCGCCGCCCGCGCCGCTGCCGACGATGGCGACATCGGCCTCCAGCGTGCGGCTGTCCTTGAAGCTGGACGCGTCGTGCACCTTCCAGCCGGAGGCAATGCCCTTGGTATAGATGTCGTCAATGGCCATGGCGTGCTCCGATCAGGCGTTCACGAGGCGGTAAACGGCGGCCAGCGGCCCGGGATACCCGGACAGCGGCCAGGTCGAGGGAATGGCGTAATAGGACGACGCCACCAGCTTGGTCAGCAGCCGGTAGCCGGCATTGAAGGCGCCGATCGAACTGCCGCGCCAGCGCTCGAGGAAGCGCGCGATGTCCGCCGCCTCCGCCTGGTCCCAGGGCGCACCGATGCCGGTGGTGGCCCAGCGCGTCACGCGCAGGTGCAAAAGGTCGAACAGCTTGAGCACCTCGGCCTGCATATAGGGCTCCAGCAGCACGCAGGCGCCATCGATGCGCTTGAGCGTCTCGACGACCAGTGGCTCCCGCCCGGCATCCGCCGGCAACGCATTGCTCAGCACCACCGGCGCCAGCGCGCGGAACATCGCCACATCGGCATCGCGCAGGAAGGCAAAGCCCTGCGCCACCGCCTGCTCGCGCTTGCCGCAGCCGGCCAGCCCCGCCACCAGGCTGGTCGTGCCCAGCGCCACGCTGCCCGCGATGCCGAGCTTCAGGAAGGAACGGCGCGACAGCTCCAGGGCGTCGGCCGTACCCTCACGATTGGAATGGGCTTGCATGGTCCTCTCCTCCGAAATCTGCGGTAATCCGAATGACTCTCAAGGGTCATTTGCGCTGGACTGACGTTAGCCCATGCCTGCGTGAGCGTCCAGACAGAGCGCAGTAGTCCATCATTCTGTTGCCCCCTCCCCCTTGATGGGCGAGGTACCAGGTGAGCGAAGCGAACAGGGTTGGGGTAGGGGTCAAGAAATCGTTGGGCCTACCTGACTGTACCTTTCACGGTACACTGCCTAATGCATGAGAATCGCAGATACCGCATACCTATAAGTAGCTTGTCCTGCGCCGACTGAAAGAGGTGCAACGTGACCCGCAACATGGTTAAACGCAATCGTCATATTGGCAGCCGCCTGGATGACCTGCTGGCCGAAGACAGGGCCCTGGAGGAAGTCACTGCGCGTGCCCTCAAGCGCGTGATCGCCTGGCAGATCCAACAGGCCATGAAAAAGAAAGGCCTTACGAAGGTGGCCATGGCCAAGCGCATGCACACCAGCCGCTCGGCACTGGACCAACTGCTGGACGAATCCGATACGGGCATGACAATCGATACGCTGTCCCGAGCCGCACAGGCTCTGGGATATCGAGTCAGGCTTGTGCTAAAAGCGGCTTAAGGCGGCCAGAACCACCGTCCGAGAATTCGGCAAAGAGACCAAAAATTCGTACGATGGCGTAATCAAGGGAATCTGAAAGACAGATATACCGTCCCAAACCAAGCGAAGGCACGGCCACAATAGCCAGCTGTCACCAATGAAATTCGAGCAGCGCTATCTCAAGAGGCCAGAAGGCGTCTAGGAAAATCGTGGCGATTCATACTGTGGACTATAGCTCCAAAGAATGGCCCTGAATCTCATATATGAGCGAGACGAGCGGCATCATCTTAGTTGAAGCAGCAGAGGTATTAACCTGTGATACTCGGCATGTTCGCAAGACACTCGACTCTTTGATTCCAAAGCATATGGGGGACAACAGAAACGGAGTGGTCATACTCATAAATGGCTACGACGACGACCCCCAAGAGCTATTTCTGATCCCAGAGGTTCGTAAGTGGTTTCATTCCCTTTTTGATAACGTTCCTGATCTGTTCTTTTGGATGAATATGGGTAGTGGTCGACTCATGTTTTACGCACTAATGATGGGTAAGCCCATACGTATCCATGGTGGCACAACGATAAGATCGGAAGACATGCGGAAGTTTCTAAAGTGGGGCTTCTATCAACTTAACATTTTCTGCAAGCGGCATGGGATTGATCCTGAGCCATCCAATCAGCACATCCTAGAGTGTCTCAAGGAGGCCTCGGCTTGAGCACGATCGTCGGGTGGATCATCTATGGCGTTGTCGTCCTTGCAGTCATGGCAATCCCTGCCTTTATGTCACACAGCAAGAACCAAGTGCTGAGGCGGATGGGTAACAACGCATTCTTTTTAATCGTGGCGCTTCTCGCAGCGACCCTACTCGCAATGAAAGTGACTGCCGAAATGGGCTTCAGTCTTGGCGGTAACGATGTCGAGGAACACGAACGCCCCGGTGTCGGCCCCTTCGAATACTAGGCAAGGCTCATCAAGAATTAGACAGACAACTCACAAGAAAGCCCTGAGACATTAGATATATAGCCGATGTCGCAGTGGTCACTCAGAGAGCGCACCCCCCGCTTGTACAGTGACAGTATTCACCTGACACCCGCCCCCGGCGGGTGATTTGTTTTACGCGGCCAGTTTCACTGCATCCTCCTTCGGTTCGGTGGGTTTGGGCAAGCCGGCGACGAAGACCTCGTAGGGCGTCCTGCCCTTCATGCCGCGGCCCTGATGCGGGCGCTTGGTGTTGTACTCGACCAGGTAGGCGTCCAGGTCTTTCTGCATCTCCTCCAGGCTCTCGTACCACTTGGTGCGGCCCAGGATACGGAAGTGCTCATCCAGCAGCGTGCGGTGCAGGCGCTCGATAAAGCCGTTGCTCTGCGGCCGCCTGACCTTGGTGGTGCGGTGCTCGATGTCCTCCAGCTGCAGAAACAGCTCATAGGGATGATGATCGGGCCGCCCGCAGTACTCGCGGCCGTTGTCCGACAGGATGGTCCGGATTCTGGCCCCGTGCTGCTCGAAGAAGGGCAGGACATCCTCGTTCAGGATATGCACCGCCGTGACCGGCAGCTTGCTGGTGTACAGCCGCCCAAAGGCATAGCGACTGTGGCAATCGATGACGGACTGCAGGTATACCTTGCCCACGCCCTTGAGGCTGCCGACGAAGAAGGTATCCACTGCCACCAGGTCGGCGGTGTGCTTGGTCACGATGTGCCGCTCCCGGAATTCAGGGCTGAAGCGCTCCAGCGCCCGGACCTGGTCGGCCGTCAGCTCGATCTGGCGGCCACGGGCGGACTTCTCCAGCTTCAAGAGCCGCTCGTGCTTGGTCAGCAGCCCATGGCGGTTCCACACCCCCCGTACGCCCATGGAGCTGACGTTGATGCCCTTGAGCATCAGCTCCTGAGCCACCCGCAGGCAGCCGTGGGTGGGGCATTGCAGGCTGTAATCCAGTACCGCCTGCTCAATCTCCTCGGTCACCCGGTTCGGGTGCGGGCCGCGGGCGCCGGGCAGCTTGTCCAGCAGGCCCTGCGCCCCGTAGGTCTGGTAGTTGCGGCGGATCTCGTAGAACTGCCGGCGGGAGTAGCCCATCACCTTGCAGGCGCGGCTCACATTCTGCAGGTCGTGGGCCAATTCTAGAAGGCTGAGCTTGCGGCGTGCTACTTTCTGATCGGTGGTCATACCGTTCTCCTAAAGGTTACAGGTCAGAGCTTCGAACACTCGTCTCTATAACCCGCCGGGGGACGGTGTGGCCATCTATCGACCACCACCTGTCAGGCGAATACCATCACTAAACACCCCGCTGTCCTACCGACACCCCACTCCAAAACTCAGCTGCCGCTGCCGGTTACGCACGTCGTCCAGATCCACCAGCCCGGGCACGGTGCCGATCGTGGTGAGGGTGTCGGTCTCGGCCGGCAGCAGCGGGATCGTGGCGCCGGCGCGCACGAATACCGGGATTTCCTCCAGTGGCGCGCTCACGGTAATGACCTGCCCGCCGGCGATGGCGCCGGGGCCGGCCACGCGGCGCAGCTCGCCGGTGGCCTCGTCGTATTGCACATGCCGCCAGAACTCGCACCACTGGCCCTTGGGCATGTACAGCTCGCGCGTGGTCGCGCCCTCCGCCACCACCGGCGCGACCAGTAAATCCGGCCCGAAGAAATACTGCCGTTCGGCCAGCGGGCCGAAGGCCTGTGGGTCGTCCGGCACCACCAGCGACAGGTGGCGCATGAGCGGCAGGCCGCTTTGCTGGTATTCCTGCGCCGCCGCCCAGACGTACGGGAACAGCTGCGTGCGCAGCTTGGTGTAGCGCCGCCAGTACGGGCGGATGGCCTCGTCCCAGATGTGCACGCGCTCGCCCTGGTTGGGGCGCTCGTAACCGTCCTCCTGCATGCGCATGATGCCGCTGAACGTGCCGAACTGGATCCAGCGGATCAGCGTGTCGGCGCTGGTGCGGTTCCGCGTGAACAGCGAGTGGAAGCCGCCGATGTCACTGCCCCAGTAGGCAATCCCGGACAGGCCCATGGACAGGCCCTGGTGGATGGCGGCGCCGAGGCCGTCGGCCAGCGAATCGTCCTCGGTCGGGTCGCCACCCCAGACGATGCGCGCATAGGGCGCGGTGCCGGTGTTGCCGCAGCGCACGAACTGCGCGAAGTCGCGACCCTTGAGCGGCCAGGTGAGTGCATGGCTGAGGCGGTGGTAATCGGTGCAGTACTGGTTGTGGTACTGCAGGCCGCGGCGCCCGTCGTGCATCACCGCGTCCGGCGGAACGTACTCGCCGAAGTCCTCCATCCAGCCGTCGTAGCCGTCCTCCAGCGCCTGCGTGATCAGGCCCTGCCACCAGACGCCGGCCTCGGGATGCGTGAAGTCAATCACCGCGCTGGACGAACTGGTGAAGGCCGCGTAGGGGATTGGATAGGTGTTGCCGAGCGCGGTCTTGATGAAATAGCCCTTGGCGTCGCCTTCCTCGTAGGCGCCCTCGGGATGCGTCTGGCAGACGAAGGAATTCACGTAGGTGGTCACGCGGTAGCCGTGCGCGTGGTAATAGTCGGTTTCCTCACGCAGCGCCTGGCGCCGCCCGAACTGCGCGGCGCAGGGCAGGTAATGCGCATAGGTCTGCGACACGGTCACGGGGATGTCCCAGGCGCGCCATTGCGTGATCAGCTCGCGGCGGAACTCGGTCGTACCCAGCGGCTGGTACCAGGGCCCGAAGAACCACTCCGCCGGCGGCGGCTGACGGCCGTTGTGCGCGACGAAGCGCGACAGCGCCTGTGCCGGCGTGTCGCCGGCGAACACCACGAAGCGGATGCGGCTGTCGCGGATCTCGACGTTCCATTCGGTTTCGCGCTGCAGGCGGAAGGCGCTGTAGGCGAAGCCGTCGAGCAAAAAGCCATAGCCCTTGCTCGACACGAACCAGGGCATGGGGAAGTTGGTGCCGGGGATCGGGTACGGGCCCTGCCAGGTTTCGCCCAGCAGCGGCTCGGTCAGCGGCCGCGCAAAGCCGGCCGAGAACGGCCCCTCCTCCGCCCAGTTCTCGACGAAGCGGCCGGTCTGATCCACCGCGTCGGAACGCTCGCCAAAGCCCAGGAAGCGCTCGTCGGCCGCCTTGCGGAAGGACCAGCCCAGCGCGGATACGCCGCGCATGTCGCTGAGCACGGCCTCGACCGCGAGCCGTCCGCTGTCCAGCGGCTGCAGGGTCAGCTCGAAGCTGCGGCCCAGTGGGTCGTCGGTCTCGACCCGATAGCGGCCTGGGCCAATCTCCGTCGCGCGCGTGGCGTGGAACCAGCGGATCGGCACGGTCGCGAAAGCGCCATAGCTCACCAGCGGGACCTGCGCCTCCGCGCGCAAGTCCACGGCGAAGCCGAGCGAGCCGTAGCGACCGGACAGGTCGGCGAAACCGTTGAGGTCAGAAATACTGGATAGATCAGAAAGGCGATTCAGGTCCGCGACATTGGGCAGCGCAGCAGGCTCGAGCGGCAGGCGGCTGCCGCCGGCCGAGACCAGGATGTCCTTGCCGTCCTGGCGGATGACCAGGGCGAAGGGATCCGGCTGCACCTCGTATGAGAGTGTGCTGCCGCCCGTCGAGGGGCCGCTGCCCGAGCCACCGCCGGTACTAGAACCACCGGAGCCACCGCAGCCGGCCAGCCACAGGGCGCCAATCAGACCCACCAGACGGAAATGTGCGATACCCATGCGGCCCCATCCTCAGTTGCGGCGCGCGCGGAAGAAGGCGCGGAGTTGTTCGCTGCATGCCTGCTCCAGCACGCCGCCTTCGCAGGCGACCGTGTGGTTCAGGCGTGGCACGCTCAATACGTCGTAAACGGAGGATACGGCGCCGGCCTTCGGATCCCAGGCGCCGAACACCAGGCGCGCGACGCGGGCGTGGATGATCGCGCCGGCGCACATCATGCAGGGTTCCAGCGTGACGTAGAGCGTGCTGCCGGTGAGGCGGTAGTTGCCGAGTTTTTGTCCCGCCGCGCGCAGGGCGAGCATTTCCGCATGTGCGCTGGGATCGTGCAGGCCAATGGGGCGGTTCCAGCCTTCGCCGATGACCTGGCTGTCTTGTACCAGCACCGCGCCGACCGGGACTTCGCCCTCGGCCTCGGCGCGCTGCGCCAGCGTCAGCGCGTGGCGCATCCAGTGCAGGTCGGCGTCAGAGGTCATGCATCCTCACCCCCACCCCAACCCTCCCCCATCCAGGGGGAGGGAGTAAGAGGTTCTACCCTCCCCCATCCAGGGGGATGGGTAAATGGTTCTGCCTTCCACCATAGAGGGTGAGGGGGAAAGAGCAAGCCTCAGCTGAGCGGGCATGTCAGGCGGCGCGCAGCAGCGTCCAGGCGCCGATCAGGATGAAGCCGAGGCCGGCGATGAGCTTGAGCAGGCGCTCGCTGACATGCTGCGAGACCCAGCCGCCGGCCAGCACGCCGATCGCCGAGGTAGCCACCAGCGCCAGCGCGGCGGCGGCGAACACCACCCCCTTGCTGACTTCCTTATCCGTGGCGAATAACAGCGTGGCGAGCTGGGTCTTGTCACCCAGCTCGGCGAGGAAGATCGTCACGAAGACGGTGAGGAAAATCTTGATGTCCATGTTCAGACCCTATCCCCTTTACGGGGTGGTTCAATTTGCTCCCTCCCCCTTGATGGGGAGGCTCCACGATTTGCTCCCTCCCCCTTTATGGGGGAGGGAGTAAGAGGTTCTGCCCGCCCCATCCAGGGGGATGGGGAGAGAAAATCAACGGGCCGGCGACCTCCACGCTGGTAGGGCCGCTACTCCCACTCGATCGTCGCGGGCGGCTTGCCGGAGATGTCGTAGACGACGCGCGAGATGCCATCCACCTCGTTGATGATGCGGCGCGAGACGTGGTCGAGGAAGTCGTACGGCAGGTGCGCCCAGCGTGCGGTCATGAAGTCGATGGTCTCGACCGCGCGCAGCGCGATCACGTGCTCGTAGCGGCGCCCGTCACCCATCACGCCCACGGACTTCACCGGCAGGTAGACGGCAAAGGCCTGGCTGACCTTGTCGTACAGCCCGTGCTTGCGCAGCTCTTCCATGTAAATGTGGTCGGCCAGCCGTAGCTTGTCGGCGTATTCCTTGCGCACCTCGCCGAGGATGCGCACGCCCAGGCCCGGGCCGGGGAAGGGATGCCGGTACACCATCTCCGGCGGCAGGCCGAGCGCCACGCCAATCCGGCGGACCTCGTCCTTGAACAGCTCGCGCAGCGGCTCGACCAGCTTGAGGTTCATCTTCTCCGGCAGGCCGCCGACGTTGTGGTGCGACTTGATCACGTGCGCCTTGCCGGTCTTGGAACCGGCCGACTCGATCACGTCCGGATAGATGGTGCCCTGCGCCAGCCAGTTGACCTCGGTCAGCTCGCGCGCCTGCTCGTCGAACACCTCGATGAAGCGCGCGCCGATGATCTTGCGCTTCTTCTCCGGGTCGGTGACGCCCTTGAGCGCGCTCATGAAGCGGTTCTCGGCGTTGACGCGGATCACGCGTACGCCCATGTGCCTGGCGAAGGTGTCCATCACCTGGTCGCCTTCATTCAGGCGGATCAGCCCGGTGTCCACGAATACGCAGGTCAGCTGCTCGCCGATGGCCTTGTACAGCAGCGCGCCGGTCACGGCCGAATCCACGCCGCCGGACAGGCCCAGCAGCACCTTGTCCGTGCCAACCTGCTTGCGCACGCGCTCGACCAGGTCCTCGATGATATTGCCCGGCTCCCAGGCCGCGCCGCAGCCGCAGATGTCATGCACGAAGCGTTCGAGGATGCGCTGGCCCTGGCGGGTGTGCGTGACCTCGGGGTGGAACTGCAGGCCGTAGAAGCGGCGTTTCTCGTCGGCCATGGCGCACAGCGGCGCGCCATCCGAGCTGCCGATCAGCTTGAAGCCCGGCGGCAGCTGCGTGACGCGATCGCCGTGGCTCATCCACACGTCGAGCAGGCCATGGCCTTCCTTATTGGTCGAATCCTGGATGCCCTTGAACAGCTTCGAATGGCCGCGCGCGCGCACCTGCGCATAGCCGAACTCACGGTGCGTGGACGACTCCACCTGCCCGCCCAGCTGCGCGGCCATGGTCTGCATGCCGTAGCAGATCCCGAGCACCGGCACGCCGAGCGTGAACACGACATCGGCCGCGCGCGGCGACTCGCCCACGGTGACCGATTCCGGCCCGCCGGACAGGATGATGCCCTTGGGCGCGAAGGCGCGGATGTGTGCCTCGTCCACGTCCCAGGCATAGATCTCGCAGTAAACCTTCGCCTCGCGCACGCGCCGCGCGATCAGCTGGGTGTACTGCGAGCCGAAATCCAGGATGAGGATCCGGTCGGTGTGAATGTCGGTCATGGAAGCCAGAAAGTCTGGAATGGACAGGATAACAGGACGAACAGGATTAACAGGCCGGAATTTGTACCATTGAAAGCAAGAAACGTCCTGTTGATCCTGTCAATCCTGTTTTCCCGTCGCGCTTTTTGATTCAGTCGTAATCCACCCGATAGTTGGGCGCTTCCTTGACGATGCTCACGTCGTGGACGTGGCTCTCGCGCACGCCGGCCGAGGTGATCTGCACGAAGTTGGGCTTGCTGCGCAGCTCGTCGATGGTCGGGCAGCCGGTGTAGCCCATGCAGGCGCGCAGGCCGCCGACCAGCTGGTGCACGATGGTCGCCAGCGGGCCCTTGTAGGGCACGCGGCCCTCGATGCCCTCCGGCACCAGCTTCTCGATTTCCTGGGTCGCGTCCTGGAAGTAGCGGTCCTTGGAACCCTCGCCCATCGCGCCGAGCGAGCCCATGCCGCGGTAGGACTTGTAAGAGCGCCCCTGGTACAGCTCGACGTCGCCCGGCGCTTCTTCGGTGCCGGCGAACAGCGAGCCGATCATCACCGCGCTGGCGCCGGCCGCAATCGCCTTGGCGATGTCGCCTGAATAGCGGATGCCGCCGTCGGCGATCACCGGGATTTTTTTCTTCGCCAGCGCCTGGGCGGCGTTGGCCACGGCGCTGATCTGCGGTACGCCGATGCCCGCGACGATACGCGTGGTGCAGATCGAGCCCGGGCCGATGCCGACCTTGACCGCGTCCGCGCCGGCCTCGGCCAGCGCCAGCGCGCCGTCGGCGGTGCCGACGTTGCCGCCGATCAGCTGCACCTCGGGATACCTCTTCTTGATCCACTTGACGCGCTCCAGCACGCCTTTGGAATGCCCATGCGCGGTGTCCACCACGATCACGTCCGCGCCGGCCTCGACCAGCGCCGCCACGCGCTCCTCGGTGTCGCCGCCGGTACCGACCGCGGCGCCCACGCGCAGGCGGCCATGCTCATCCTTGCAGGCCATCGGGAAGTCGGTGGACTTCTGGATGTCCTTGACCGTGATCATGCCCTTGAGCTGGAACTTGCTGTTGACCACCAGCACCTTTTCGATACGGTGCTTGTGCAGCAGCCCCTGCACCTCGTCGCGGCTGGCGCCCTCACGCACCGTGACCAGGCGCTCCTTGGGCGTCATGATGCTCGATACCGGATCGTCGTAGCGCGTTTCGAAGCGCAGGTCGCGGCTGGTGACGATGCCGACCAGCTGCTTGCCCTCCACCACCGGCACGCCGGAGATGTGGTTGGCGCGGGTCAGCGCGAGCACGTCGCGGATGGTGGTGTCCGGGGTCACGGTGATCGGGTCGGAAATGACGCCCGACTCGTATTTCTTGACTGTGCGCACGTGCGCCGCCTGCTTTTCCGGCGGCATGTTCTTGTGCACGATGCCGATGCCACCTTCCTGGGCCAGGGCGATGGCCAGGCGCGCCTCCGTGACGGTGTCCATGGCGGCGGACAGCAGCGGGATATTCAGCTGGATACTGCGAGTCAGTCGGGTCGTCAGATCGACCTGACGTGGCAGCACATCCGAATAGGCAGGGACCAGCAGGACATCGTCGAAAGTGAGGGCCTGTTCGGATACGCGCAGCATCTTTCGACCGTCCTTCGCGCCAATGAGGTAAATTCGCGCATTATATCGGATTGGCCCACCCCGCTTCACCCCGCCGCCATGGCCGAGAAACCCGCGCCGGAACGCATCCCGGAGAGAACCATTTACACGGTGTCCGGGCTCAATGCCCAGGTCAAGGACCTGCTGGAGATGAGCTTCCCGCCGCTGTGGGTGGAGGGCGAGGTGTCCAACTTCACCGCCCCGGCCTCCGGCCACTGGTACTTGAGCCTGAAGGACGAGCAGGCCCAGGTGCGCTGCGCCATGTTCCGCAACCGCAACCAGGCGGTGGCCTTCCGCCCGCAGAACGGCCTGCAGGTGCTGGTGCGGGCCCGCGTCAGCCTGTACGCCCCGCGCGGCGAGTTCCAGCTGATCCTCGAGCACATGGAGCCGGCCGGCGAGGGCGCGCTGCGCCGGGCCTTCGAGCAGCTCAAGCAGAAGCTGCAGGCGGAAGGCCTGTTCGATCCCGTGCGCAAGAAGCCGCTGCCGGCGCTGCCGCAGCGGATCGGGGTCATCACCTCGCCCAGCGGCGCGGCGATCCGCGACATCCTCAACGTACTGCGCCGCCGCTATCCCCTGGGCGAGGTCGTCATCTACCCCGTGCCGGTGCAGGGGGTCGAGGCGGCGCCGGCGATCGTCCGTGCGCTGCGCACGGCGGCCGAGCGCAGCGAGTGCGACGTGCTGATCCTGGCGCGCGGCGGCGGTTCGCTGGAGGATCTGTGGGCCTTCAACGAGGAGGCCGTGGCGCGCGCCATCGCCGACTGTCCGCTGCCCGTGGTCAGCGGTGTGGGCCACGAGATCGACTTCACCATCGCGGATTTCGTCGCCGACCTGCGCGCGCCCACGCCTTCGGCCGCCGCCGAACTGGTCAGTCCGGATGCCGGGGAATGGCGGCTGCGCGTCACGCGCCTGGAGCGCCAGCTGCTGCAGGCCCAGCAGCGCCGGCTGGTACAGCTCGGCCAGCAGCGCGAGTACCTGCTGCGCCGGCTGGCGCAGCTGCATCCCGGCCGGCGGCTGGAACAGCTCATGCAGCGGCTGGACGAATTCGAGCTGCGCCTGGTGCGTGCGGCGCGCGTGACCTTGCAGCAGCAGCAGGCCCGGCTGGGGCTGCTGCGCAGCCAGCTGCAGGCCCGCAACCCGCAGCTGCGCATCCTGGCCCTGCGGCAAGTGCAGCAGCAGCTCGAAAGCCGCCTGCGGCAGGCCGTGACCCGCCTGCTGGAGAGAAAGCAGCATGCGCTCGCACTGCTCGGCGGCGCGCTCGACCGCCTGAGCCCGCTCAAGACCCTGGAACGCGGCTATGCCATCGCCAGTCTGAGCGATGGCCGCGTGCTGACCGACGCCGCCCGCGTGCAACGCGGCGACCGGCTGGCCGTGACGCTGCGCCACGGCGCGCTGGACTGCGAAGTCACCGCCACCCGCCCGGAGAAACCGTGAGAATTCTTGGTATCGCCTTGCTGAGCTTGCTGTCTTCAATCGCTCAGGCCATGCAACTCCCGGAACACCGCCCGGTGCCGGGCGGCATCGCCGTCGTCGAAATCGCGCGCGATACCACGCAAGCGCCGCAGGCCTGGTTCGAGGGCCGGCGCGTGATCACCGTCCGCGACGGTCAGCGCTGGCTGGCGGTGGTCGGCCTGCCGCTCAGCCAGAAGCCGGGCCCAGCGAGCCTGAAGCTGCGCATCGGCGAGGATGACGAGAAGCTGAAGTTCGAGGTGCTGGACAAGCGCTACCCCGAACAGCGCATCACCGTCACCAACCCGCGGCACGTGAACCCGAACAAGCAGGACCTGGAGCGCATCGCGCGCGACAGCCAGCGCATCAGCGCCGCCAAGCGTCATTACAGCGCGGCGCAGCCCGCCAGCCTGCGCCTCAAGCCGCCGCTGTATGGCGAGCGCAGCTCGGCCTTCGGCCTGCGACGCTTCTTCAACGGCGAGGCGCGCAACCCGCACAGCGGCCTCGACATCGCCGCACCGACCGGCACGCCGATCCGGGCGCCGGCCGACGGCGTGGTAATCGAGGCCGGGGATTTCTTCTTCAACGGCAACACGATCTTCATCGACCACGGCCAGGGGTTGATCACGATGTACTGTCACCTGAACCGCATCAGCGCCCGGAAAGGTCAGCGCGTGAAGACTGGCGAGGTGATCGGCGAGGTCGGCATGACCGGCCGCGTCACCGGCCCGCATCTGCATTGGGGCGTGATCCTCAACGGCAACCTGGTGGATCCGGAACTGCTGCTGACCGAAATCCCATTCAAGTAAGTTGCGCCATGCGTACCCTGCCCTGACTGCGGCCCACACAGTCCGCGCCGACCTTACCGGCCCGCCCGCTCGGCTACTCGGCAAGGACCTGCCATGGGCTTTTGAGGACCGTGCGCGCACAGGGATGTGCGCGCTCGAGCGCCATGGATGGAGCCTTTCGCGTGTCCGAAAAAGCCCTTGGCAGGGTCGAAGCCAGAAAAAGCCGAACGCAGCCTTTCAACGCTTCAGGATCGACCCCAGTACGCCGCGCAGAATCTGGCGCCCGACCTGACGGCCGATTTCGCTGCCGACGCTGCGCGCCACGCTCTTGGCCATCGCCTCGCCCACGCTCTGGCGGTTGCTGGGCCGC
>DATLYR010000098.1 GCA_035574475.1 Nevskiales bacterium
CATGCAGAACCGCCGCAGGGTACAGAACCACATCGGCGGCGTGCACGCCGCGGCCATGGCGCTGCTGGCCGAGACTGCCACCGGCGCGGTGTTCGGCATGACCCTGCCCGACACGCACCTGCCGCTGCTCAAGTCCATGCACATCGACTACGTGAAGCGCGCCAAGGGCAGTCTGCGCGCCGAGGCCACGCTCACGCCGGAGCAGCGCCAGCGCCTGCTGACCGAGGACAAGGGCGACCTCGTAGTGCCGGTGCGCGTCACCGACGAGGACGGCAACGAACCCATCCAGGCGCAGATGTGCTGGGCTTGGGTGCCGAAGCGGAAATGACTGTTCTCGGCGCAGCTGCATGATCAAATTCATCCTGCTCGGATTGACGGGTTATGCGCTGCTCGCGGTGCTGGCCTGGTGGGTGTCGGATCGGATGATTTTTCTGCCGCCGCCGGCGTCCTACGGAGAGAATGGGGTCAGACTCGATTTTCGTTCCGAAAATTCGAATCTGACCCCATTCTCTCTGGTCAACACGGACGACGGCAACGCCGTGGCGGTGCTGCACCTGCCGAACCCGGATGCGCGCTTCACGCTGCTGTTCAGCCATGGCAATGCCGAGGATCTCGGTCATCTGGCGCCCTTTCTGGCGGAACTGCGTGCGGCGGGCTTCGCCGTGCTGGCTTACGACTACCGCGGCTATGGCCTGTCCACGGGCGGACCGCCGACCGCTGCCGGCGCTTATCGCGACCATGCGGCGGCCTACCGCTACGCCACGCATACGCTGAAGATCCCGCCGTCGCGCATCATCCTGCACGGGCGCTCGGTCGGCACCGGGCCGGCGGTGGAACTCGCCGCGCGTGAGCCGGTCGCCGGGCTCATCGTCGAGAGCGGTTTCGTCAGCGCCTATCGCGTGCTGACACGCTGGCCGCTGTTGCCCTTCGACAAGTTCCCCAACCTGCGGCGCATGCCGCAGCTGAAATGCCCGGTGCTGGTGATCCACGGCCGGCAGGACCAGATCATCCCGTTCTGGCACGGCCAGAAGCTGTTTGCGGCCGCGCCGGAGCCGAAACGCGCGCTATGGGTGGACGGCGCCGGCCATAACGACCTCGCCGCCGTGGCCTGGGCTGCGTACGTGAAGGCACTGCAGGATTTCGCAGGCTCGCTTACGAGCCAGCTACCTTAGCAGGTCGTACTGACCGCCCTTCTCCAGCGCCCGCTGGTAGGCGGGGCGGGCATGGATCCGCTTGAGGAAGTCGTTGAGCCTCGGCCAGCCGGACGCCAGGCCGCCGCGCGCGGCGGCGGCCTCCAGCGGGAAGCTCATCTGGATGTCGGCGGCGGTGAAGTCCTGGCCGGCGAACCACGGGTACTTGCCCAGCTCGCCCTCCATGTAATCGAGGTGCAGCTTGATCTGCGGCTCGATGAAGCTGCTCTTGGCCTTGCCGGCGATCGCGCGCGCGATGGGTTTGGCGAAGAACGGCATCGGCGAGGTCTCGATGCGGTCGAAAACGAGCTTGAGCAGCAGCGGCGGCATGGCCGAGCCTTCCGCGTAGTGCATCCAGTAGGTGTAGCGCAGCCGCTCCGGCGTGCCCGGCGCCGGCACCACCAGCTTGCCGCTGCCGTAGCGGCCGACCAGGTACTCGATGATGGCGCCGGACTCGGCCAGCGTGATGTCCCCGTCGGTGATCACCGGCGACTTGCCCAGCGGATGCACCGCGCGTAGCTCGGGGGGCGCGAGCATGGTCTTGGCGTCGCGCTGGTAGCGCTTGATCTGGTAGTCGAGGCCGATCTCCTCCAGCAGCCACAGCACGCGCTGCGAGCGGGAATTGTTGAGATGATGCAAGGTGATCATGCGGTACTCCTCGCGAGGGCGACAGCGCAGCCTAAGCCACGCCCGCGCACGGCGCAAACCGCAAGCGGCTGCCCGGCCGCGCCTGCGCCACCTTGGGGATGTCTTCCGGCAACACCACGGCGATGACCGGATAGCCGCCGGTCACCGGATGGTCGGCCAGGAACACCAGCGGCTTGCCGTCGGCCGGCACCTGCACCGCACCGAGAACCAGTCCCTCGCTCGGCAGCTCGCGTACGATCCGCCGCGGCAGTACGGGCCCGTCCAGACGCACGCCGACGCGGTTGCTGGCGGGCGTAACGGTGTAGGGCTGGCGGCAGAGCGTATCGAGCGACCCGGCCGCAAACCAGTCGTCACGCGGGCCGGGCAGGATGTGCAGCACGGGCTCCGCCTCGAGGGTGGCGGCGGGCTGCGGCCGGTCGTCGGCTTCGTCCAGGGTGCCGATGTTGAGGCGCTGGCCGTCGGCCAGCGGCGCCGGGCCGAGGCCGGAGAGGATGTCGGTCGAGCGGCTGCCGAGCACAGGCGCCGCATCGATGCCGCCTGCGACCGCCAGATAGGCGCGCACGCCGGCGCGCGCCGCGCCGATGCGCAGCAGCTGTGTGGCCCTGACCATGACGCTGGCGTCGTGCGGCAGCGGCTTGCCGTCCAGCGTGGCGGGCATGTGCGCGCCGCTGAGCGCGATGCGCGCGTCGCGGTTGAAGCGCAGCAGCGGGCCGAGCAAAGTGATCTCCAGCGCGGCGGCGGTGTCCGGGTTGCCGACCAGGCGGTTGGCGCGGATCAGGGCCGGACGGTCGGCGGCGCCCGAATGCGGCACGCCGAGGTGCGCATAGCCCGGCCGGCCGAGATCCTGCACCAAGGTGAGCGGGCCGGCCTTGAGCACGCTGATCATGCGGGCTGTGCCACGAAGCGCACGCGCGTGCCGGGCATGAGCAACGCCGGCGGCTGGCGCGCCGCATCCCATACGTTCACGTCCGTATGCCCGATCAGCTGCCAGCCGCCGGGCGTGGCGCGCGGGTAGATGGCGCTGTACTCGCCGGCGATGCCGACGCTGCCCGGCGCGACCCGCGTGCGCGGCTGGCGACGGCGCGGCAGCTGCAAGGCCGCCGGCAGTCCGGTGAGATAGGCAAAGCCCGGCACGAAGCCGCAGAAGGCCACGGTGAACGTGGCGGTGCTGTGCAGGCGGATGACCTCCGTCACCGGCAGGCCGCTCAGCGCAGCGACCTCGGTCAGGTCCGGTCCGTCGTAACGCACCGGTATCTCGATCAGCGGGCCCGAGTCTTCCGGCACGGGCGGCAGGGACCAGCCCGGCAACTCGGCCTTGAGTGCGTCCAGTCCGCTGCCGATCAACAGCACAGTGCGTGCGGCCGGCACGATCTCGGTCACGCCGGGCGGCGCGCGGCGGCGCAGCTCGGCGTACAGCGCGCGTACCGCCGCCTGCGAGTCGAGTTCGACCAGCAGCCCGTTGTGGCCGGCGGGCAGAAACCTCATGCGAAGGCCTCGAGCGCAAAGCCCGCAGCCTGCAGGGCCTGACGCACTGCGCGCGCCAGCTCCACGGCGGCTGGTGTGTCGCTGTGCAGGCAGATCGAGCGCACACGACCGCCGCGTGCGAGTTCCAGCGCCTGGCGCAGCACGGCCTCGGGCTCGATGAGCACGGCGCCTGCCTCGCCGCGCGGCACCAGCCGCCGGTCGGGTGTGTAGGCGCGATCGGCGAAGCCTTCCACGATGGCTGGCAGTCCGGCAGCCGCGGCCTGTCGCAGCAGCGCCGAATCCGGCAGGCCCAGGACCGGCAGGGCGGGATTGCAGGCGGCGACGGCGTCGATCACCGCCTGGGCTTGTTTCTCGTCCCAGACCACGCGGTTGTACAGCGCGCCATGCGGCTTGACGTAGGCGACGGTGCCAAACGCCGCCAGGGCGCCGATCTGGTAGCGCACATCGGCGGCCAGCGCCGCCGGCTCGATCGCCATGTCCCGGCGCCCGAAGCCCGCGCGGTCGGGATAGCTCACCTGCGCGCCGATGCGCACGCCGCGCGCCGCGGCCGCGGCGCAGACCGCCTGCATGCGCACCGGTGAACCGGCGTGGAAGCCGCAGGCGACATTGGCGCTGGTGACGATCTCCAGCAGCGCCAGGTCCAGCGCCAGGCCGTCCGCGCCTTCCAGCTCGCCGAGATCGGCGTTGAGGTCTATTCTGACGCGCATTCGGCGCTTTCCGGCTGATTACGCATAAATTCTGCTGGCTTCCTTAAAAAATACTAGCCGCGGTACCTTGTCTGCGCGGCAGACGCAGACCACAATCGAAACTGTCGGGACGGTCTTTGTCTTTTTCTATGGTTATCAAGTAGATAGAACGGAGTGTCCATGTCGAAGCGTACTTCCGTGATGACGGCGGTGATGGCGGGCCTGTGGCTGCTGCCGTGTGCGGGCCTGGTGCACGCCCATGCGGAGCGTACCGCGTTCTTTCCCCAGAACCGTTACCTGGATCCGGACCATCAGCATCCGAAGCGCCAGCCCAACAGCAAGGGACAGCCAACCTATCGTCCGCTGCATGACGCCAGCGGCAATTTGCTGCAGACACCGCGCCTGGTGGTCTGCAAGAAGCCCGGCGACGAGGGTGTGGCTGCGGGTCAGGACAGCGCTGCGCGCATCGCAAAGATGCCGACGGGGGCACTCAAGACGGCCAACCAGAAGCTGCTGAACGAGTGCCAGTTCGAACACC
The DNA here is from genome assembly GCA_035574475.1 of Nevskiales bacterium. Classification (NCBI taxonomy): domain Bacteria; kingdom Pseudomonadati; phylum Pseudomonadota; class Gammaproteobacteria; order Nevskiales; species Nevskiales bacterium. The sequence continues at coordinate 4,548 of DATLYR010000098.1, forward strand.
TGCAGGCTGCGGTGGATGCAGTCACCGTTCGCGGTACCACCATATATGTGCTGCCCGGGGTGTACCGCGAGCAACCCAGTATCCGTGCACTGGAGCAGAACTTTGGTGCCGCCACCGCGGCCGACCGCGACTACTGCCGGGCGGTGCTGGCGCGCGGCCCCGGCAAGTTGTCCTATCAGGAACAGTTCCGCTGCCGATTCATCCAGAACACCGTGGCGATCTTCGGCGACCACAACTATGTGGATGACGAGAATATCGGCTGCGGCGAGGACACCAATGGCGTCTGCGAACATCCGGAAACGCAGGCATGCACCGGGGCCTGCCCGTACTACGATCTGCAGGTCGAAGGCACTGGCGCGAAAGTCACCGACGTGATCTTCGAGGGCGACTTCATCAGTCAGCCGGGAGACCCCGCCGACGGGCAGTTCCGTTACCTCAACGGCATTCGCGCCGATCGCGCCGACGGCATTTACCTGCGTAACTTCACCACGCAGATCTATGAGTTCAACGCCGTCTATGTGATGGAGACCGACGGCTATGTCTTCGACCGCCTGCTGTCACGCTGGGTGGACGAGTACGCTTTCCTGTCATTTGCCTCCGATCATGGCCTGTACGATTACACGGAGGGCTACGGTGTGGCGGATTCGGTTCAATATCCGGGTTCCGGCGCCGACGTTTACAAGGGCAAGAACCATGCACAGGCCGACCTGCGGGCGCGCCAGGCCACCGAGATTCGCAACTCCAAGGGCCACCACTCCGCGCTCGGCTATT
>DATLYR010000099.1 GCA_035574475.1 Nevskiales bacterium
CAAGGCGCGCAGCGTACGCTTCGCGGCCGGCGTCGGCGTGAGCCTGAGCGTGGCCTCGGTGATGACGGCCAGTGTGCCTTCCGAGCCGATCAAAAGGCGTGTCAGGTCATAGCCGACCACGCCCTTGGTGGTGAGCACGCCGGTACGGATGTCCTCGCCGGCGCCGGTGACGGCGCGCAGGCCCAGGGTGTTCTCGCGCGGCGTGCCGTACTTCACGGCCTGCGGGCCGGCGGCATTGCAGGCCAGGTTGCCGCCGACCGTCGCGTACGCCGCGCTGCTGGGGTCCGGCGGCCAGAACAGGCCGTGCGCGGCCAGCGCCGCCTGCAGCTCGGCATTGGTCACGCCGGGCTCGACCACGGCCAGGCGGTCCGCGGGACGGATGTCCAGAATCCGGTTCATGCGCTCGAGCGATAGCACCACCCCGCCCTGCACCGGCACCGTCGCGCCGGTGGTGTTGGTGCCGCGCCCGCGTGCCACCAGCGGCTGACGGTGGCGGTTGCACAGGCGTACCACGTCGCGCACTTCATCCGCGGTCTGTGCGAACACGACCGCGTCCGGCAGCGCGAGGCGCCGGCTGTTGTCGTAGCCGTAGGGCAGCCGGTCGGCGGGGTCGGTCAGGACATTAACGGCGCCGACCGTGGTGCGCAGCCCGGCCAGGCATTCGGCGTCGAGGCTGCGCCCGGCCATCGCTATCCCGCGGGATAGAGGATCTCGTCGATGAGATCGCACAGGCAGTGGATGAATACCAGGTGCACTTCCTGGATGCGCGCGGTGACGCTGTGCGCGGCACGCAGTTCGATGTCGTCGCCGCGCAGCAGCGGCGCCAGCTTGCCGCCGTCGCGCCCGGTCAGCGCGAGGACGGTCATGCCGAGTTGGTGCGCCGCCTCGACCGCGCGCAGCACGTTGGGCGAGTTGCCCGAGGTGGTGATGCCGACCAGGATATCGCCCGGCCGGCCGAGTGCCCGCACCTGCTTGGCGAACACCTCCTCGTAGCTGTAGTCGTTGGCGATCGAGGTCAGCGTGCCGGTGTCGGTGGACAGCGCGATGCCGGCCAGCGAGGGGCGCTCGCGCTCGAAGCGGTTGAGCAGCTCCGAGGACAGATGCTGGGCGTCGCCGGCCGAGCCGCCGTTGCCGCAGGACAGGATCTTGTGGCCGGCGCGCAGGCGCTCGGCCATCAGCCGGCCGGCCGCGGTCAGCGCCGGCACGCAGCGCGCCAGCGTGTCCTGCTTGGCCTTGAGGCTCTCGGCGAAATGCTGCTGGATGCGGGTTTCAAGCTTGGATTGGCTCATGTTCGGCTGTCCTAAAAACCCCCGGCGTCGAAGGCGCCGCGAATCCAGTGCAGTTTACCCGTCGGCTCGATCGCAATCACGTCGAAACGCAGCGGGCGCCCGGCCAGTGCCGGCCGCTGCGCCAGCAGCAGGCGGGTGGCCTGGACGATGCGCTCGCGCTTGCGCGCATCGATGCTGGCCAGCGCGCCGCCGTAGGCGGCATGTCCGCGGCGGCGCACCTCGGCCACCACCACGGTCGCGCCGTCCATCAGCACCAGATCGAGTTCGCCGCGGCGGGTGCGGAAGTTGCGCTGCAGCAGCCGCAGGCCCTGCTGCCGCAGGTATTCACAGGCCCGGTCTTCGGCGTCCCTGCCGCGGTCGTTCATGGGGTGGCGGCGGCGACCCCGTCGAGCAGCCGCGCGCGGCCGCCGCGGAATTCCGCCCACAGCAGGCTGCGGCGCACGCGGCCGTCTTCGCTCAGGCGCAAGTGCCCGGTGACGCCGCTGTAGTCCCGGCCGCCGCCTTCGCCCAGACGCAGCGCCAGGCGCGCGGCGTCGAACCCGAAGGCGTACAGCCGCGGATGGCGGGGATAGGTTTCCGGCCACAGGCCGCGGATGCGTTCGCGCGGCGCGGCCTCCTCGCCGGTTGCCAGCAGGAAGGGCATGTCACAGAAGCGGATGTCCTCGAGATCGGCGTCACGCGCCGGCGCAGCCGAGCCCTCGTACACCAGCGAGGTGGCATACAGCGGCAGCTGCCCGGCGCCGAGGAAACGGAACTGCGGCCGGATCAGCCGCGCCTGCTGCGGCTGCGCGGCGATGAACACGAAATCCGGCAGATCGCCGGGGCTGGCGGAGAATTGCACCCCGGCACCCAGCACCGCATCCAGCGCCTGCTTGCGCTGCGCGCTGTCCTCGAGCTTGAGCAGGCGCCGGACCGGCTCGGAAAAATCCTGCAGGCCCGGTGCAAATGTCTGTACATCGAGCAGGCTGCCGCCCTGGCCCTCGAAGCGCTCGCGGAAGGCCTCCAGCGTGCGGCGGCCCCAGTCGCCCTCCGGCACCAGCGCCACCGCCCGCCGGTGGCCGTCGGCCAGGGCGCGGTCCGCCGCCTGGCGCGCCTCGTCCTCCGGCGCCAAGCCGAACTGGTAGAAATTGGCCGGCGCCGGCTGGCCGGGTTCCAGATAATTCAGTGCCAACAAAGGCCGCGTCGGCGTGACCATGCGGGCCAGTGTCGCCACCGCCTCCTTGGACAGCGGGCCCACCACGAGGTCGGCCCCCGCGGCCAGTGCGCGCTCATAGACGGCGAGCACGCGATCGGGACTGCTGCCGCCGTCGTACACCCGCACGCGCGGCCGCGGCGTCGGCTGCTCGAACCAGGCGGCCAGGAAACCATCGCGCACGGCGCGCCCCGCCCCGGCCAGGGCGCCGCTCAGCGGCAGGATCAGCGCCACGACCCGTACCGGCCCGGCAGGCGCGACGCTCGCGGTGGTTTGCAGGCTGGCCGGCAGCGGCACGGGTTCCGCGGCGGCGGGTGTCGCGGCCTGGGCCTGTGCGATGGCACGCGATTCACCGCGCACCAGGTCCAGCACGGTATCGGCCGCGGGATGGTCGGGATAGCGCCATTCCCAGGCATCGAGCGCGTCGGCACGCTCGGCCGGGTCGCTCCAGACGGCGCGCTGCAGCATGGCCAGCTCCAGCCAGCCGCGCGTCACGCTGTCCAGGTCGTTACGCGTCTGGTGTTGCGTGCCGATCGACGGCGCCGTGCGCAGCGCATTCCAGATCTGGGCCTGGTTGCGTACGCGCGCCTCACGCCGCTCGAGCCAGCTCTCGCGCTGTACCAAGGTGCGTACCGCTTCCACCACCTCGCCCTGGCGCAGGTAAGCCTCGGCACGCACCGCCAGCAGGCGTTCGGCCAGATCCGCGTCCGCATCCTTGCCCGGCGGGGGCAGCCGCTGCAACCAGTCCGGCGGGCCGCCGGGCAGCCGCCCGAGACTGGCCAGCAGCAGATCCGCGCGCAAGCGCTCGGCCGGCGTGAGCTGGCTGGCATCGATTTTCTGCAGGGTCTGCGAAGCCAGATCGCGGCGCTCCGCGCGCAGCGCCGCCTCGGCCGCGCGGATCAGCAGCGGCGTGCGATCGGGTGGCGGCACCAGCGTGGCGGCCTGCAGGTAAATCTCTGCCGCCCCGGCATAGTCGCCATCGGCGTAGCGTTCGTCGGCTTCGACCTGGGCCGCAGTGCGCGGCGGCGCCGCGGTGGCCCAGGGCGCAGCCGCAGCCAGCAGCAGGACGAGACCCACTTCGAGCACCGCCCGTCGCACCCGGAAGTCCGGCCGGGGTCGTGGCGGAAGTTGCATGGTCTGACAGTACAGCACGCGCGAGCTTTATGATAACCGATCGATTCCGGTGCCGTACCCATGAGCCACCCCAGCGGATGCCTGTACGTAGTCGCCACCCCGATCGGCAACCTCGAGGACCTCTCCGCGCGCGCCCGGCGCATCCTGGGCGAAGTGGACCTGATCGCGGCCGAAGACACGCGCCACAGCGCCAGGCTGCTGCAGCACTTGGGCCTGCACACGCGCATGGTCTCGCTGCACCAGCACAACGAAAGCGCGCAGACGGTGGAGCTGCTCGAGCGTCTGCAGCGCGGCCAGAGCATCGCGCTGATCTCGGACGCCGGCACGCCGCTGCTGAGCGATCCCGGCTTCGAGCTGGTGCGCGCGGCACGCGCCGCCGGCCTGCCGGTCTATGCGGTGCCGGGCCCCTCGGCGCTGGTGGCAGCGCTGTCGGTCGCGGGCCTGCCGGCCGACCGCTTCGTGTTCGAAGGCTTCCTGCCGCACAAGCCGGCGGCGCGGCGCCGGGTGCTGGAAGGCTTCGCGCGCGAAACCCGCACCGTGGTCTGTTACGAGTCCAGCCACCGCATCGCCGAGGCGCTGGACGATGTCGTCGCCGCGCTCGGCGGCGAACGGCGCCTGGCGCTGGCGCGCGAGCTGACCAAGATCCACGAGCAGGTCGTGGCCGGCACCGCCGCCGAATTGCGCGACTGGCTGGCGGCCGACGCCGACCGCAGCCTGGGCGAGTTCGTGCTGCTGATCGCCGGCGCTCCCGAGCAGCGTCATGCGGATCAGATCACCGTGACCGTGGACGACTTGCTCAAGGCCCTGCTTGGCGCCATGAGCGTGAGCGAGGCGGCGCGCGTGGCGGCGGGCCTGAGCGGACTCAAGAAGAATGCGTTGTACGAACGGGCGCTGCAGCTGCAGGCGCAGAAATCCTGACCGCCCTGAATGGCCGTTGAAGAACGCTAAGCCGCTGGTCTATGGCTTCGGCCCCGGCATGGCCCTTTTCAGAGCGTACGGCGACAGGGATGTCGCCGTCCGAGCACGACATGAATGGCGCTTTTGCGTCTCTGAAAAGGGCCATGCCGGGGCTTCGCCTGCCGCTGTGCTGATGGGTCATTTCACAATCTTGAGCTGCGGCCGGCCGCGCTTGGGTGGCGCACCGGGCGCGGGTGCCGGCGGCGGCGACTCGGGTGGCGCGGCGCTGGCAGCCTCGACCTCGCCGAACACGATGCCCTCGCCGTTCTCGCGCGCATACACCGCCAGCACCGCCCCGGGCGGGACACGGACCTGCCAGGGCTGCCCGCCGAAGCGGGCGTTGAAGCGGATGCCGTCCGCCTCGATGAGCAGGCCCTGCGCGGCGCGCGGGCTGATGTTGAGGGTGATCTTGCCGTCCTGCGCGTACTGGCGCGGCACTTCGACGCCAGGCGCATCGGCAGCGACCACGATGTGCGGGGTCAGGCCGTTGTCGATGGCCCAGTCCACCATGGCGCGGATCAGGTAGGGTCGGCGTGAGCTGACGGCCATGATGGGGCCGGTGGGGGTCGTGAGGGCTCAGTCGCCCATGTCGCCGTCGTCGTCGCTGAGCGTGCGGCGGGTCAGGCGGCGCTCATGCAGGCGCTTGGCGTAACGCAGGATCGGCGCACCCTGCTTGGGCAGCTCCACCCCGTAGTGCTCCAGCCGCCACAGCACCGGCGCCAGCGTGCAGTCCACCAGCGAGTATTCGTCGCTGAGGAAGTAGGGCTTGGCGCTGAAGATGTCGACCACGCTCATCAGGTTGTCGCGCAGCTCCTTGCGCGCACGCCGCAGATCATTGGCGCTGCCGTCCTCGAGCACGGGCAGCAGCCGGTAGATGTCCTGCTCGATACGGTACAGCGCCAGACGGAAGCGCGCGCGCGTGACGGGATCGACCGGCATCAGCGGCGGGTGCGGGAAGCGCTCGTCGAGATACTCCATGATGATGCGCGGCTCGTACAGCACCAGCTCGCGGTCCACCAGCGTGGGCAGCGTGTTGTACGGGTTGAGGTCGAGCAGATCCTCGCTGGTCTCACCCGGCTTGAGCTCGATGATCTCGATGTTGGCGATGCCCTTTTCCTCGAGCACCAGGCGCACGCGCTGGCTCTGCGCGTCGTGCGGACGCGCGAACAGCATCATCTGGGAGCGGCGGTTGGCGACGATGGCCATGGCGGTTCGCGGTGTGCCCGGCCGTTGCCGGCCGGGCGCGCCGTCAGTGCACGTCCTTCCAGTATTCGCGCTTGAGCAGCCAGGCCAGCGCGGTGAAGACCAGCAGGAACAGGATCACCTTCACGCCCAGGCCGTAGCGCACCATGCGCGCCGGCTCGGCGGCATACACCATGAAGTTGGTCAGGTCACCAACGAACTCACGGTACTCCTTCGGCGTCAGACTGCCCGGCTGCACCAGCTCGAACTGCGGGCCCTTGCCGTGGCCGCCCGCCTCGCCCTCTTTCGGCTCGACCCGTTTCTGGTAGCCCTGCAGCGCGCCCAGCACGTGCGGCATGGACAGGCCCGGCAGCATCAGGTTGTTGACACCACTGGGCCTGGTCTCATCGACGTAGAAGGTCAAAAGGTAGCTGTACAGCCAGTCGTCGCCGCGCGAGCGCGCGGTCAGCGTCAGGTCCGGCGGTGCGCGGCCGAACCACACCGCCGACTTGTCCGCCGGCAGCGTGGTCTGGATGGTGTCGCCGGGGCGCGCGCCGGCCGGCGCCAGGTGCTTCATCACCAGGTCCTCCGGAATGCCGAGATCCTCAGCCAGGCGGTTGAAGCGTACGTACTTCATCGAGTGGCAGCCGACGCAGTAGTTCATGTAAGCCGCCGCGCCGCGCTGCAACGAGGCCTCGTTGCCGAGGTCCGGTTTGAAGCTGTACGGCGGCTTGACGCCGCCGGCGGCCAGCGCCGCGCCCGGCAGCAGGGCCAGCAGCAGGATGCGAATGCCGGTTTTCATTTTTGTGGAGCTCATTCGGTGACCCTCTCCGGCTCCGGCTTGACCGGGTCGATCCGGGTATACCAGGGCATCAGGATGAAGAACGCGAAGTAGATGAAGGTGCAGACCTGCGCGATCAGCGTCTTGAGCCCGCCCGGCGGCTGCGTGCCGAGATAGCCCAGGATCAGGAAGCTGATCGTGAACAGCGCCAGCGCGGTCTTGTAGTACGGGCCGCGGTAACGGATGGACTTCACCGGGCTCTTGTCCAGCCAGGGCAGGAAGAACAGGATCAGGACGGAACCCGCCAGGATCACCACGCCCCAGAACTTGGCGTCGATCCACAGGAAGTTGACCGTCACCGCGCGCAGCATCGCGTACTGCGGCGTGAAGTACCACACCGGCGCGATGTGCTCGGGCGTGGCCAGCGGATTGGCCGGCTCGAAATTGGGCTTCTCCAGGAAGTAGCCGAAGAAATCCGGCAGGAAGAACACCACGAACGCGGCCAGGATCAGGAACACGCCCACGCCGAACAGGTCCTTGACCGTGTAATAGGGATGGAACGGAATGCCGTCCAGCGGCACGCCGTCGGCGCCCTTCTTTTTCTTGATCTCGATACCGTCCGGGTTGTTCGAGCCCACCTCGTGCAGCGCCATCAGATGCGCGATCACCAGCCCGACCAGCAGGAAGGGAATGGCGACGAAGTGCAGTGCCGCGAAGCGGTTGATGGTGGCGTCGGCGATGAAGTAGTCACCCTGGATCCAGATCACCAGGTCCTCGCCGATCACGGGGATGGCGCCGAACAGCGAAATGATCACCTGCGCGCCCCAGTAGGACATCTGGCCCCAGGGCAGCACGTAGCCCAGGAAGGCCTCGGCCATGAGGCAGAGGAAGATCAGGCAGCCGAAGATCCAGATCAGTTCGCGCGGCTTGCGGTGCGAGCCGTACAGCAGCGCACGGTACATGTGCAGGAACACGACCACGAAGAAGGCCGAGGCGCCGGTCGAGTGCATGTAGCGGATCAGCCAGCCCCACTCGACGTCGCGCATGATGTACTCGACCGAGTCGAAGGCCAGGTTCGCGTCGGGCTTGAAGAACATGGCCAGCCAGATGCCGGTGAGCAGCTGGTTGACCAGCACCAGCAGCGCCAGCGAACCGAAGTAGTACCAGAAGTTGAAGTTCTTCGGCGCGTAGTACTCGGCGACGTGGTCCTTCCACAGCTTGGTCAGCGGGAAGCGGTCGTCGATCCAGCCGAGAAAGCCGGTGGTCTTGTACGGGTTGGGCGTGATGGCCATGTGTCAGTTTCCCCTCAAGCCTTGACCGGGTCTTCGCCGATGACGACGACGGTCTCGCCCTCGAAGCGGTAGGGCGGCACCTTCAGGTTGGTCGGCGCGGGCACATTCTTGTACACGCGCCCGGCCAGGTCGAAGCGCGAACCATGGCAGGGACAGAAGAAGCCGCCCTTCCAGTTCTTGTCGATGTCCGGCGCCGGGGTCTCGGGCCGGAACAGCGGCGAGCAGCCCAGATGGGTGCAGCTGCCGACCATGACCAGCACCTCGGGCCGCTGCGAGCGGGTCGGGCCGGTGATGTAGTCGGGCTGCTGCTTCTCCTCGGAGTTCGGATCGCGCAGCTCCTCGGGTGGCACCTGCGCCAGATTGTCCAGCATTTCCTTGCTGCGCTTGACGATCCAGACCGGCTTGCCGCGCCAGGCCACGGTCATCATCTCGCCGTCCTTGAGGGCGCTGATGTCGGCCTCGACCGGGGCGCCGGCGGCCTTGGCCTTGGCGCTCGGGCGCCAGGAGGCGATGTACGGGATGGCCCAGAACGCGGCGCCAATACCGCCGACGACGCTGGTGGCAAGGGTCAGAAAGCGCCGCTTGCCCGCGTCAACGACTGTCTCGCTCATTTACGGTGCTCCTCTCCGGATTACGAGGCCCCATCGGCCAGGCCTTGGGGATGGGCCGCGAGGCTGCGGCCCGGGAAAAACGGTTGGTCGGACTGGAGACGAACGCTCCAGCCATACTCCCGGGAAAAGTATATCCGTTGGCCGCGGCGGGCGGCTAGCCCCATGCCCAAAAAAGCCCGTCAGGACTGCAGTTGCGCGCTTTCGAGGGCCGCCAGGAAGGCGGTGTTCTCCGCCGGCTGGCCGACCGTGACCCGCAGGCAGCCGGCCAGCAGGGGGTGGCTGCCGTCCAGATTCTTGATCAGCACGCCGGCGGCCTTCAGTGTCGCGTGGATGCGGCCCGCCTGGCCGTCCGGCACGCGGAACAGGATGAAATTGGCCTGGCTCGGGTACACCGTCAGCCCCGGCAGGCGGGCGAGCGCCTGCGCCAGCACAGCGCGCTCGGCGCGGATGGCCTGCGCCTGGCGGGCGAAGACCTCGGCATGCGCCAGCGCGAATTCCGCAGACAGCTGAGTCAGCACGTTGATGTTGTAGGGCAGCCGGGTCTTGTCGAGCTCGCCCAGCCACTCGGATCGCCCGGCAATCAGGCCCAGGCGCAATCCGGCCAGGCCCAGCTTCGACACCGTGCGCATCACCAGCAGGTGGTCATACTCCGCCAGCCAGCCCAGGCAGTCGCCGTCGCAGAACGGGTAATAGGCCTCGTCCACCACCACCAGCCCCGGCGCGGCTTCGATGACCGATCGCATCGCGCTCGCCTCGAAGCGGTTGCCGGTGGGATTGTTGGGGCTGGCGAGGAACACCAGCGCCGGCCGGTGCCGGCGGATGGCGGCGAGCATGGTCTCGGGGTCGAGGGAGAAATCCGGCGTCCGCAGCGGCACGCCGGCAAAGCCGGTGCCGGTGAGCGCGGCGATCATGCGGAACATCACGAAGCCGGGCTCGGGCGTAAGGATCGTGCGGCCCGGGCCGCCGACGGCCAGCGCCAGCATCTGGATGATCTCGTCGGAACCATTGCCGAGCAGCAGCTCCGCCTGCGGCGGGATGCGCATCGCCTCGCGCAGCCGCGCCTTCAACGCCCGTGCCTGTGGATCGGGGTAGCGGTTGAGCGCCGCCGACGCCAGCTGTGCCTGCCAGTCGCGCAGCAGCTCGAGCGGCCAGCCGTAGGGGTTCTCCATCGCGTCGAGCTTGATCAGCCCCGCGCTGTCCGGCACGTGATAGGCCGCGAGCGCCCTGACTTCCGGCCGCACCCAGTCTTGTGGCCTACGGCTTGCCATGCCGGCGATAGTCCGCGGAACGGGCGTGCGCCGCCAGGCCCTCGCCTTCGGCCAGGGTCGCGGCAATCGCGGCCAGTTCGACCGCGCCTGCGGGCGAGGCCTCGATCAGGCTCGTGCGCTTCTGGAAGTCGTACACGCCCAGCGGCGAGGCGAAGCGCGCGCTGCGCCCGGTCGGCAGCACGTGGTTCGGGCCCGCGCAGTAGTCGCCGAAGGCCTCCGGCGTGTAGCGGCCCAGGAAGATCGCGCCGGCGTGGCGGATCTGCGGCAGCAGCGCCTGCGGCGCCGCCACCGACAGCTCCAGGTGCTCGGGCGCCAGGCGGTTGGCCAGTGCACAGGCTTCGTCGAGATCGCGCACCCGGATCAGCGCGCCGCGGCCGGCCAGCGACTGGCGGATGATGTCGGCACGCGGCAGCTCGGCAATCAGGCGGGACATGCCCGCGGACACTGCGTCCAGGAAGGCCGCGTCCGGCGACAGCAGGATCGCCTGCGCGGTCTCGTCGTGCTCGGCCTGCGAGAACAGGTCCATGGCGATCCAGTCCGGGTGGGTTTGCCCGTCGCAGATCACGAGGATTTCCGAGGGCCCGGCCACCATGTCGATGCCGACCGTGCCGAACACCAGACGCTTGGCGGCGGCGACATAGGCGTTGCCCGGGCCGACGATCTTGTCCACCGCCGGCAGGGTTTCGGTGCCATAGGCCAGCGCCGCCACCGCCTGCGCGCCGCCGAGCGTGAACACACGGTCCACCCCGGCGATCGCGGCCGCCGCCAGCACCAGCGGATTCAGCTCGCCCCTGGGTGCCGGTACCGTCATGACGATCTCGCGCACGCCGGCGACGCGCGCCGGGATCACGTTCATCAGCACCGAGGAGGGGTAGCTGGCCTTGCCGCCCGGCACGTACACGCCGACGCGGTCCAGCGGCGTCACGCGCTGGCCGAGCCGGTTGCCCTGCGCATCGGCGAACTCCCAAGACTCGAGTTTCTGACGCTCGGCATAGGCGCGCAACCGTGCCGCGGCGGCCTCCAGCGCCTGGCGCGCGGCGGGGGTAATCTCGTTCAACGCAGTCTTGAGCCTTGCGGCCGGCACTTCCAGGCTGGCGACGCTGCCGGCCTCGAGGCCATCGAAGCGGTGCGTGTAGTCCAGCAACGCGGCATCGCCGCGCGCACGCACCTCGGCCAGAATCGCGCGCACGGCGGATTCGACCGCAGCGTCGCCCTGCGGGTCGTAGTCGGTCAGCCGGCGGAAGGCGGCCTCGAAGCCGGGGTCCGCAGTGGACAGGCGCTGGATCGGGATCATGGGTTCAGGCGGCCTGCGGCCGCGCCCGTGCCAGCGCCTCGATCAGCGCCTGCAGGCGCGCGTGCTTCATCTTCATCGCCGCCTTGTTGACGATCAGGCGCGAGCTGATCGGCTGCAGGGTTTCCATCTGCACCAGTCCATTGGCCTTGAGCGTCTTGCCGGTGTCCACCAGGTCCACGATCAGGTCGGCCAGCCCGACCAGCGGCGCCAGCTCCATCGAGCCGTACAGCTTGATCAGCTCGACCTGCTGGCCGCGCGCCGCGAAGAAACGGCGCGTGACCTCGACATACTTGGTGGCGACACGCAGCCGCCGCCCGGCGGCGGCCTCGAGCGCGCCCGGCAGGCCCGCCACCATCAGCCGGCAGCGCGCGATACCCAAGTCCAGCGGCTCGTACAGGTTTTCGCCGCCGTGCTCGAGCAGCACGTCCTTGCCGGCGATGCCGCAGTCGGCGGCGCCGTATTCCACGAAGGTGGGCACGTCGGCGGCGCGGATGACGATGAGTTCGACGTCCCGGCGATGGGTGGCAAAACGCAGCAGACGGCTGTGCAGCGGGTTCTCGCGCGGGACGATGCCGGCGCGCGCCAAGAGCGGCAGCGCATCCTGCAGGATGCGGCCCTTCGACACGGCGATGGTCAGCGGCGCAGTACTCATGGGTAGCTTCAGACCGCGGCTGCGGCGGCGGGTTTCTTTTTGACCGGCTCGCGCTTGATGCTGGCGCCCAGCTGCGAGAGCTTCTCCTCGATCACCTCGTAACCGCGGTCGATGTGATAGATGCGCTGCACCGTGGTCTCGCCCTCGGCCGCCAGGCCGGCCAGTACCAGGCTGGCCGAGGCGCGCAGATCGGTGGCCATCACCGGTGCGCCCGACAGCCGCTCCACGCCCTTGATGATCACGGTGTTGCCTTCGATGCGGATCTGGGCGCCCATGCGCTGCAGCTCCAGCACGTGCATGAAGCGATTCTCGAACACGGTCTCGGTGATGGCGCCGGTGCCCTGGGCCACCGTGTCCAGCGCCACGAACTGCGCCTGCATGTCGGTCGGGAAGGCCGGGTACGGGGCGGTGCGGATGTCCACCGCCTTCGGCCGGCGGCCGCGCATGTCCACCTCGATCCAGTCCTCGCCGCTGGTCACGGTGGCGCCCGCCTCCTGCAGCTTGAGCAGCACGGCCTCCAGCAGCAGCGGCGAGGTCTCGCGCACGCGCACGCGGCCGCGGGTGATCGCCGCCGCCACCAGGAAAGTGCCGGTCTCGATGCGATCCGGCAGCACGCGGTACTCGGCACCGTGCAATTTTTTCACGCCCTCGATGGTCAGTACCGAGGTGCCGGCGCCCTGCACCCGAGCGCCCATCTTGTTGAGACAGTTGGCCAGGTCCACGACCTCGGGCTCGCGCGCGGCGTTCTCGATGATGGTCGTGCCCTCGGCCAGGGTCGCGGCCATCATCAGGTTCTCGGTACCGGTCACAGTGACAGTCTCATGCACCAGCCGCGCACCCTTCAGGCGCCTGGCCCTGGCGCGGATGTAGCCCTCCTCCACCCGGATCTCGGCGCCCATGGCCTCCAGGCCGGCCAGGTGGATGTCCACGGGACGGGCGCCGATGGCGCAGCCGCCTGGCAGCGCGACCTCGGCCTCGCCGCGCGCCGCCAGCAGCGGCCCCAGCACCAGGATCGAGGCGCGCATGGTCTTGACCAGGTCGTAGGGTGCGACGAAAGACTTGATCGTGCTCGCGTTGGCTTCCACCACCATCTTCTCGCCAATGGTGACCGACACCCCCATCTGCGCCAGCAGCGTGTTGGTGGTCGTGACGTCCTCCAGGTGCGGGACGTTGTGGATCACCAAGGGCTCGTCGGTGAGCAGGCAGGCGGCCATGATCGGCAGCGTGGCGTTCTTGGCGCCGGAGGCGCGCACCTCGCCGTCGAGCGGCCGGCCGCCGCGGATGATGAGCTGTTCCATGTCAGGCCCTCAGCGCAGCCCCTGCTGCGCCGCCTGTTCGGGCGTCAGGGTGCGCAGCGACAGCGCGTGGATGTCGGTGCCCATGCGCGCGCCCAGTGTCGCATACACCATGCGGTGCTGAACCAGTATGCTCCGGCCGGCGAAATCGGGGCTGATGACGATGGCCTCGAAGTGCGTGCCGTCGTCGCCCGCCACCCGGGCTTCGGCGCCCGGCAGGCCGGCTTCGATGAGTTGCTTGATCTGGTCGGGGGTAACCATGGGAGTCGCCGCGGCAAAAGTCGGCGAATTATACGCTGCGGCGCGTGTTGAGGCCGCCGGCTGTCCGGATAGCCAGCGGCCGCAGCGAGCGGGGTGGGCTGGTGAAGCGAAATCAAGCGCAGCCGAACCGGAGCCCCGCAGGGGCGCCGCGCCGGCGAGACGAGACATGGCGAGGCGAGCCAAGCGGCGGTGAGGCGAGCCATTCGCGGAAGCAGCCCACCCCGCTCGCTGAGGTCGCTGGCGACTATGGCCGGAGCTTGTAGCCCGACTGCAGCATGCCCAGGCACACGGCCGACACCGCCAGCGTGAAGCCGCCCACCACCGCCAGGCTCAGCCAGGGCGCGGCGTCGCCGACGCCGAAGAAGCCGTAGCGGAAGCCGTCGATCATGTAGAAGAACGGGTTGTAGTGGGACAGCTCGCGCCACAGCGGCGGCAGCGAGTGGATCGAATAGAACACGCCGCTCAGGAAGGACAGCGGCACGATGAAGAAATTCTGGAACGCCGACAGGTGCTCGAACTTGTCCGCCACGATGCCGCCGATCAGGCCGAGCACGCCCAGCGCGGCGCTGGCCAGCACCAGCATCGCCAGCATGAAGAACGGATGCGCCACCGGCAGCGGCGTGACCAGCCAGCCGAGCGCGTACAGGCCCGCCGCCACCATGGCCGCACGCAGCACGGCCGCAGAAATATAGGCCGCGAACAGCTCGAAGGCCGACAGCGGCGCCATCAGCACGAACACCAGGTTGCCCATCATCTTCGACTGGGTGACCGACGAGGAGGTGTTGGCGAAGGCGTTCTGGATCACGCTCATCATGATCAGGCCGGGAATCAGGAAGGCGGTGTAGCCGACGCCGGCATAGACCTGCAGGTTCTCGTCCATCACGTGGCCGAACACCAGCAGGTACAGCAGGGCCGTCACCACCGGCGTCAGCACCGTCTGCACCAGCACCGACAGGAAGCGGCGCGTCTCCTTCACGAACAGGGTCCAGGTGCCGTGCAGGTTCATGCGCCTTCCCCGTTGCCGGGCCCGATGAGCCCGACGAACACGTCCTCCAGCGTCGGCTCGCGCGAGTGCACGTCCTGCACGCGCAGGCCGGCATCGCGCAACGCGTCGAGCACCGCGGCGATGCCATGGCCGCGCGGCAGGCGCAGCTCGAGCTCGCCGTTGGCCTGCCCCACCTGCAGCGCACGCACCGCCTCCGGCAGTGGCGCGCCGCCTTCGACGCGCAGGCGCAGGAAGCGGAACGGGTGCCGGTCGAGCAACGCGCGCTTGCCCTCCAGCGCCTTGAGCTCGCCACGGTGCAGGATGGCGATGCGCTCGCACAGCTGCTCGGCCTCCTCGAGGTAATGCGTGGTCAGCACCACGGTATGCCCTTCGGCGTGCAGCCGGCGCGTGAACTGCCACAGCGTGCGGCGCAGCTCCACGTCCACGCCGGCGGTCGGCTCGTCCAGGATCAGCACCGGCGGCTTGTGCACCAGCGCCTGCGCGATCAGCACGCGCCGCTTCATGCCGCCGGACAGCTGGCGGATGGTGGCGTCGGCCTTGTCGGCGAGGTCGAGCTCCTCCAGCAGCTGCTCGATCCACGGCCACTGCGCGCGGCCTTTGCCATAGTAGCCGGCCTGCAGGCGCAGGATGTCGCGCACCGGGAAGAACGGGTCGTAGACCAGCTCCTGCGGCACCACGCCCAGCTTCAGTCGCGCGGCGCGCCAGTCGGCCAGCACGTCGTGCCCCAGCACCGCCACGCGGCCGCGGCTGGCGCGCACCAGGCCGGCGATGATGCTGATCAGGGTGGACTTGCCGGCGCCGTTGGGCCCCAGCAGGCCGAAGTATTCGCCCGGGCGGATGTCGAAGCTGACGCCGCGCAAGGCCTGCAGGCTGCCGTAGGACTTGTGCAGGTCCTCGATGCGGATGGCGGGCGGATTGGCGTCGGTGGCGGACAAGCGGCGCCATTATAAAGTGCCGCCGGCACCCGCGGTCGCCCCTGCGGCCGGCCGGTCCGCAAAAGCCCGCCGGAACCATGCGCTATCATAAGCGGCTCTATGGACCCCGAACGCCTCAAGAAACTCGGCCGCGCGGTCGTCGACACCGAGAATCGCGCGGTCGCCGCCCTGGCGGCGCGCGTGGACGACGCCTTCGTGCGCGCCTGCGAACTGATGCTGGGCTGCCAGGGCCGCGTGGTGGTGCTCGGCATGGGCAAGTCGGGCCATATCGGCGGCAAGATCGCCGCCACGTTGGCCAGCACCGGCACGCCGGCGTTCTTCGTGCATCCGGGCGAGGCCAGCCACGGCGACCTCGGCATGATCACGCCCAAGGACGTGGTACTGGCCATCTCCTATTC
The DNA here is from genome assembly GCA_035574475.1 of Nevskiales bacterium. NCBI lineage: Bacteria > Pseudomonadati > Pseudomonadota > Gammaproteobacteria > Nevskiales > Nevskiales bacterium. The sequence continues at coordinate 15,548 of DATLYR010000099.1, forward strand.
CGGCACCACCGGCGAGATCCTGGTGCTGTTGCCCATGCTCAAGCGCCTGGGTGTGGCGCTGATCGCGCTCACCGGCAAGTCGGACTCCGCGCTGGCCAAGGCCGCCGACGTACACATCGACGTGAGCGTGGCGCAGGAGGCCTGCCCGTTGAACCTGGCGCCCACGGCCAGCACGACGGCGACATTGGTAATGGGCGATGCGCTGGCCATCGCGCTGCTCGAGGCGCGCGGCTTCACCGAAGCCGATTTCGCGCTCTCGCATCCGGGCGGCGCCCTAGGCCGGCGCCTGCTGCTGCATGTTTCCGACATCATGCACACCGGCGCCGACATCCCACAGGTCGGACCCGACACGCCGCTGCGCGAGGCGCTGCTGGAAATGACGCGCAAGCGCCTGGGCATGACCGCGGTGGCGGATGGCGAAGGCCGGCTGCTCGGCATCTTCACCGACGGCGACCTGCGCCGCACGCTGGACCGCGACGTGGACGTGCGCAGCGCGCGCATCGCCGAGGTCATGACGCGCAACTGCAAGACGATCCGCGCCGACGTGCTGGCGGCCGAGGCGGTGCGGCTGATGGAGACGCACAAGATCAACGCACTGGTGGTGGTGGACGAGCGGCAGCGCATCGTCGGCGCGCTCAACATGCACGACCTGCTGCGCGCCGGGGTGGTCTGAGCATGGCCCGCAAACCAACACCGGCCGCCCTGCGCCGCAAGGCGGCGCGCATCGAGCTGGCGGTGTTCGACGTCGATGGGGTGATGACCGACGGGCGGCTGTACGTCGGCCCCGGCGGGCAGGAATTCAAGGCCGTGCACATCCACGACGGACACGGGCTCAAGCGCCTGATGGCCGCCGGCGTCGAGGTGGCGGTGATCAGCGGCCGGCGTTCGGAGGCGATCGAAGCGCGGCTGGCCGATCTCGGGGTCGAGCACGTGTTCATGGGCGCGGCCGACAAGCTGGCGATCTTCTGCGCGCTGTTGGAAGAACTGAACCTCGAGCCGCACCAGGTGGCCTATATGGGCGACGACGAGCCCGACCTCGGGCCCATGCGCGTGGCCGGCCTGGCCCTGGCCGTGCGCAACGCGGTGCCGGAGATCCGCGCCGCTGCGGACTGGGTCAGCACGCGCGACGGCGGCGACGGGGCGGTGCGCGAGGCCTGCGAGCTGCTGATCGCCGCGCGCGGGCGCCGGTAGGGTCATGGCGCGGCTGGTGCTGTCGCGGGCGTTCTGGCTGCTGCTCGGCGCGGCGGTCATGATCTTCGTGGTGGCCGGCGGCTGGCTGAGCCGCGTGCAGCCGCCGCCTGCGCTGCCGGAGACGCCGCCGCCGCGTGCCGACTTCTACCTGCGCGACGCCGATATCGAAGTGATGGACGCGGAGGGACGGCTGAGTTACCGCGTGCATACCGCCGAGCTGCTGCGCTACAACGACATGTCCTCGCGCCTGGCCAAGGTACGCATCGAGGCGCTCGGCGGGCGCGAAGGGGTATGGCAGCTGGAGGCCGAGGAAGCGCTCATCTCCCGGCACCGGGAGCAGCTGCTGCTGCGCGGGGACGTGCGCATGCGCACCGAGGGCCCCGGGGGCGCCACCCTGCTGACCACCGATACACTCACTGTCGCGATCAAGGATCGGCGCCTGACCACCGCCGATCCGGTTACCATCGTGGGTCCTGAGTTCCAGACCCGGGCGGTCGGCATGCAGGCCGACTTCCGGAACCGCGACCTCACCCTGCTCAACCAGGTACGAAGCCACTATGCGCCCTGATCGCCGCCTGTTGCTGTTGTGGCTGCCGCTGCTGCTGGCGGCCGCGCCCCTCTTGGCCCAGACCGGCGGCGCGCGCAGTACGGCCGCGCCGCGCCAGCCGATCCGCATCGAGGCCGATCGCGCCGAGATCACCGAGCAGACCGGCGTCAGCGTGTACAGCGGGCGGGTGAGCCTGAAACAGGGCGACCTGGAGATGCAGGGCGAGCGGCTGGAAATCCGCCGCGACGGCCGCAGCGGCGAGATCCACGCCGTGCTCAGCGGCAAGCCGGCGGTGCTGCGCCAGCCGACCGACACCGGCGAGATGGTCAACGCCCGCGCCGAACGCATCGACTACCGCTCGCGCGACAAGAGCCTGGACCTGCAGGGCAACGCCGAGTTCGTGCGTGGTCGCGACCGCGTCAGCGGTCAGAGCATCCGTTAC
>DATLYR010000100.1 GCA_035574475.1 Nevskiales bacterium
ATTCCGGCTCGCGCGCCGCTATGTAGACGAGGTGATCACCGCCAGTGTGGACGAGATCTGCGCCGCCACCCGCGACATCTTCGAGGAGAATCGCTCGCTGCCGGAGCCGGCCGGCGCCTTGGCCCTGGCCGGGCTCAAGAACTGGGTCGAGGGCCGCCGGCAGAAGGGCCGTACCCTGGTTGCCATCGAGAGCGGCTCCAACGTGAATTTCGACCGGCTGCGCCACATCGCCGAGCGCGCCGAGATCGGCGAGCATCGTGAGGCCCTGATCGCCGTCACCATCCCCGAGCGGCCGGGCAGCTTCCGGCAGTTCTGCGCCGACCTCGGCAAGCGCGGCATCACCGAGTTCAACTACCGCTATGCCGACCGCCAGGCGGCGCACATCTTCGTGGGCGTGCGCCTGGGCGATGGCCTGCGCGAGCGGGACGAGCTGGTCGCGGCGCTGAAGGCGCGCAACTATCCGGTGGTGGACATGAGCGACAACGACATGGCCAAGGACCACGTACGCTACATGGTCGGCGGCCGCGCCTCCGGCGTCGAGAACGAAATCCTGTTCCGCTTCCTGTTCCCGGAGCGGCCGGGTGCGCTACTGCAGTTCCTCAACCAGGTCGGCAGCCGCTGGAACATCTCGCTGTTCCACTACCGCAACCACGGCTCCGCCTACGGCCGCGTGCTGGTCGGCATGCAGGTGCCGCCGGCCGAGCGGCCCGAATGCCGGCGCAAGCTGGATGCGATCGGCTACGAGTACGCCGAGGAGAGCGGCAACCGCGCCTACGACCTGTTCCTGGGGTCGGCTTAGTGATGCGCTTCGCGCAGCAGGAATAGGCCCGCATCCGCGGGCCTACTCACAACACGCAAGAGGTAGGAGGCTGCCCGGCACGCGACGTTTCTATTCCAGTCGCAGGATGAAGTCCCAGTGGGACTGTTCCACCGGCAGCACCGACAGCCGGTTGCCGGGGCGCAGCAGGGCCAGGCCCTGCAGCCGCTTGGCCTGCGCCTTGATCTCGCCCAGCGTAATGACGCGCGTCAGCTTGCGCTCGAGCTTGACTTCCACGCAGTACCAGCGCGGGTCGTTTCTGCGGCTTGCCGGGTCGTAGTAGTCGCTGGATGGATCGAACTGGGTCGGATCGGGGAAGGCCTCGCGGGTGATCTCGACCACGCCCGCCACCCCCGGTATCGGGCAGCTCGAGTGATAGAACAAGGCCTGGTCGCCCTTGCGCATCGCGCGCAGGAAATTGCGCGCCTGGTAGTTGCGCACGCCGGTCCAGGGCTCGCGCTGCTGCGGTCGGCGCGCAAGATCATCGATACCGAATTCGTCCGGTTCGCTTTTCATCAGCCAGTACGACATGCAGGTGCCTCAGGCCGGTCGAAACTGCCAACCGTTCTCAGTCACCACCGCATCCAGCGGCACGTCCCAGTCGGCGGCCGCCACCTGCGGGACTTGCTGGGCGGCAAAGGCCAAGCCTACCAGCCGAGGCCTTACCCCTGGCAGGACAGGGCGGAAGGCAAAACTGCGGTCGTAATAGCCGGCGCCGCTGCCCAGCCGGTGGCCGCGGTCGTCGAAGCCCAGCAGCGGCACCACGACCAGGTCCAGCCGGCGGCACGCCAGGACATCGGCCGTGCGCACGGGGCGGGGCTGCGGGATGCCGTGGCGGCGGCGCCCCAGCGGGATACCCGGCCGCAGGCGCACGAACAGCAAGCCGCCGCCGCGGCAAACAATGGCGGGCAGGAACACGCGCTTGCGGTCGCGCAGGGCGGCCGCCATGAGTGCGGTGGTGTCGACTTCGCTGCCCACGGGCCAGTACAGCGCGATGCGACGGGCCTGACGGTACCAGGGATGGGCCAGCAGGTGCGTGGTGGCCGCGAGGCTGGCGGCGCTGCGCTGTGCCGGTGTCAGGCGCCGGCGGACTTCGCGCAGCTGCCGGCGCAGTTCGGCGCGCTGGGTTGAGGGTGAAGAGAAGGGCATCTCCCGCCTGTGCCGTTGCCGCCTTCGACCTTGAGACCTTGCCTCAAGGGGGACCATCGGTGCCGGCGTCAGGCTTCCCGCTCGGGGGCGGGCTTGCACACGGCCGGCGCGTACCGGTCCCTGGAATATGAAATAGGCTCAAGCGGTTCCCGGCATGCATCGAACACCGCAGGAGACGCCCGAGCCGAGAATAGCATTTATTCATGCGCCTCGCGCAGAGATACGAGCGTATCCCCGACAAGCAAGACGGAATTTGCGGTCAGCGGCCTTCGTTCAGGGCGCTGTCGATGCGCAATTGCAGCTGGTGCAGCCGCTCGCCGGTGGCGCCGTCCAGCGCGCGGCCCTTGCCGCCGCCGCGCTTGTGCTCGAGCAGTTCGGCCGCCATGTTGAGCGCGGTCATCACCGCGATGCGCTCCATGCCCAGCGCCTTGCCCTTCTTGCGGATGGCGTTCATGCGCTGGTTGAGGTACTCGGCTGCCGCCAGCAGGCTCTCGCGCTCGTTTTCCGGGCACTGCACCTGGTACTCGTGCTCCAGGATGCGCACGGTGACGCTGTTCTGCGGTTTGGCGCTCACGCCTCCTCCTGCTGCTCGAGCGCCTTGAGGCGGGCGATGACCGCTTCCAGGCGGTGGCGCAGCTCCTGGTTGCGCTGCGTAATGGCCTGCCACTCGGCATTGAGGGTGCGGTTGGCGGCCTGCAGCCGGCGGTAGGCCTGCAGCAGCGCCTCCACGCGCTGTTCCAGCTGGCCGAGATCGTAGTCGCTCATGGCCGGCAGTATAGCTTGGTCATGGGGCTCGCGCAGGCACAGGCCCGCGTCCGCGGGCCCCGGCCGCGAGGGATTCCGGAAGCTTCTCTTTACGAGATCAGCAGGAACAACGCGCCGCGGCCGCGCCGCAGGTGCAGCAGGATCTGGCCGGACTTGGCGCCGGCCAGCGCCTTGAAGCTCTCCAGGTTGGTGACCGGACGGCGGTTGACCGAGGTCACCACGTCGCCCGGCATCAGACCGGCATTGGCGGCCGGGCTGCCCGGCGCCACCTCGCGCACCAGCACGCCCTCCACCCGGCCGGCCAGGGGATGGTCGCTGTCCATCTCGCCGAACACCGCACCGGCCAGGCCCGGATGCAGGCTGCCGGAGGAGACGGTGCTTTCCTTGGGTGCCGCGATCTGGGCGGTGAAGCTGCGCGGTTTGCCCTCGCGCAGCACGTCGATGGTCACGGTGTCGCCGATGCGCAGCAGGCCGATGGCGTTGCGCAGTTGCGCGAACTCCTTGATCTCGCGTCCGTTGACCGCGGTGATGACGTCGCCGGTCTTGAGTCCCGCCTTGTCTGCGGCGGAGCCGTTGATGACCTGGGCGATGACCACGCCATGGGTTTGCTTGATGCCGAAGGCCTTGGCCAGCTCTGGCGTGAGGTCTTGGCCGACGATGCCGAGCTGCCCGCGCTGCACCTCACCGTACTCGATGATCTGCTTCATCACCACTTGGACGGTATTGGTGGGGATGGCAAAGCCGATGCCGATGTTGCCGCCGCCGTTGGTCGAGAAGATGGCGCTATTGATGCCGACCAGCTCGCCGTTGAGATTGATCAGCGCGCCACCGGAGTTACCGGGGTTGATGGAGGCGTCGGTCTGGATGAAATTTTCGTACTTGCTGCTGTCCATGCCGGAGCGGCCGAGCGCACTGACGATGCCAGAGGTCACTGTCTGGCGCAGGCCGAAAGGATTGCCGATGGCGACCACGAAATCGCCGACCTGCAGCTGGTCGGAATCGGCGATCGGCAGGGCCTGGAGGTCGTCGGCCTTGATCTGCAGTACCGCGATGTCGGTTTCCGGGTCACTGCCGACGATCTTGGCGATGATGTCGCGGTCGTCGGCCAGCTTGACCGTGACCTTGGTGGCGTCCGCCACGACGTGGCTGTTGGTCACGATGTATCCGCGCTTGGCGTCCACGATCACGCCGGAGCCGATGCCGCGGGTCTTCTCGCGCGGCGGCCGCTGCGGCAGGTCGAAAAAGTAGCGGAAAAAGGGGTCGTTGAGCAGCGGATTGTTGGCGATAACCACCTCGCCCTCGGACACGATGCCGACCACCGAGGGCAGTACGCGCTTGAGCATCGGTGCCAGCGTGGGCACCGGCGTACCGGACGGCGCCAGCGCCTGGGCAGGGAGCGCGGCCTGCAGGGGCAGGGTGAACAGGCCGATGAGAACGGCAAACAGGATCGTCGGGAGTGTTTTGTGCATGTGTTCCTCGATGGCCGGGGTGGCGCGCAGCGTCGTCCCGGGCGGAAGAGCTTAGCGCAAGGCGCGCGACTAAGACCACACGATCACGATCCGAGTTTCCCGAGCCGTGGCATCCCGGTAGACGCGGTTTGGATCGAGTCTTGCCTGCCGGTGCGTTCGGGTGACGAGTTCGGGCCTGTGTGAAGTCTGATGCTTGAGAACGTGGCTTCAGCCACGGCTGTCATTTGTCGCCGGGCAGCTCCTCCAGCAGCCGGAAGCCGATTTCGGGGCTGCGGGTCTCGGGCTTTTCCGAAGCGCGAGCCCAGTTCGCCAGCGCCCAGGGCGGGCTGTTCCAGGAACCGCCGCGGACGCTGCGCCGGCGCGGGTTGTCACGCTCGACGCAGGCGGCCGAGAGCGGCACGCGGTTGCCGACAGCGACCGAGCAGGTCCACTCCGCGACATTGCCGTGCATGTCCTGCAGCCCGTAGGGGTTGACCGCGAAACTGCCGACGGGCGCCGTCATCCGGCCATCCCAGGGGCTGCCGCAGCTCAGGCAGTTGGCGTAACCCTTGCCGATCAGGTTGCCCCACGCGTAGTTCGTGCGGCGGCCGCCGCGCGCGGCGTATTCCCATTCGGCCTCGCTCGGCAGGCGGAAGCGCCGGCCGGTCTGCGCCGACAGCCACTGCGCGTAGTCGTAGGCGTCTTCCCAGCTGACGTTGATGACCGGCCGTCGGCCGCGGCCCCAGCCCTCGTCGGCCGGCTTGCGGCGGCGCGTCGCCTCGCAGAAGCGGTCGTACTCCTCGAAGGTGACTTCGTGCCGGAGCAGGGCGTAGGGCTGCGCAACCCGGAAGGCCTGCGGATAATAAGGATCGTCATCGTCGTCCACCGTGACGTTGCCGATGACGCCACTGCCGGCCGGGATGATGACGGTTGCCGGCGTCGCGGCATCCGGCGCGGCGCTTGCCACCTCCGGCGCCGGTCCGAACTGCGGCACGTCCTGCCAGGGTGTGGCGCGGTACGAGAGAAACAACAGGGCAAACAGCACGCCGGCCAGCGCGGTCAGGGCCCGGGCCCGCGCGCTGTTCTCGTAGCGCTGCCACTGCGCCGCGACAGACTGCGCGGCGGCCAGGATATTGCGCGTGACGGCGTGGTACTGGCGCTGCCAGGCCTGGTTGACCTGCGCGCGCAGTTTTCGTACGCGCGGGCCGCCGAGCAGTCGCTGCGCCAGCCGCGCCCATTCGCGTCGGAACCAGTTGCCGATCCAGCCCGGCTCGCCGGGTTTCACCGCGAGGACGGGTACGGTGCCGCTGGCCACCGTCAGCGGCAGCTGTACGGTGTCCTCGAGCGGGCTGGCAGGCACCGGCCGGCGCGAGCGCGGAAGGGTGGGCTTTTCGCCCAGCACGTCCAGAACCTCGGCCACGGTCTGTGGGCGGTCGGTTGCACGCAGCTGCAGCATCCAGTCCACCACGGCCAGCAGGGCGTCGCTGTAGCGGCCGGCGGCGGCCTGCATCGCCGGTACGTAGGGATCCTCCCGGTTTTCGGTGGCCGCGGCGATGCGCTCCGCCGCCTCGACCGGCGCGCGCAGTGTCAGGCAGCGGTAGAGGGTCGCACCGACCGCATAGATGTCGGTGAAAGGACCCTGCTTGCTGGTGAAGGAGTACTGCTCGTAGGGGGCATAGCCTGGCGTCATCATGCCCATCAGGCTGCGGCTGTGCTCGCCCAGGGCGTAGCGGGCGGCACCGAAGTCGATCAGCATGCAGGCGCCGCCGCGGCGCAGGTAGATATTGGAGGGCTTGATGTCGCGGTGCAGGTAGTTGTGCGCATGCACGGTCTGCAGCCCCGAGAGCACCTCGAACAGTATGCGCCGCGCTTCTTCCTCCTCCAGCGGTACTTTGCGCCGGCTGAGCAGCTGCGCCAGCGACTCGCCCTCGCGGTACTCCATCACCAGGTAGGCGGTGCCGTTGGCCTGCAGGTAGCGGTGCACACGCACGATGTAGGGGTCGTCGAACTTGGCCAGCAGCCGTGCCTCCTCCAGGAAGCGGTTGAGGCCGAACTGGTAGTTCTCGCGGTCGTCGTCGGACCGCGGCGTGACCGTGGCGCCGTTGGGGCGGCGCATGGCGATCTCGCCGGGCAGGAACTCCTTGATCGCCACGTCGCGGTGGAACTGGTGATCGAAGCCGCGGTAGGTGACGCCGAAGCCGCCGGCGCCGAGCACGGACTTGAGCTCGAACTCCTCGAGGCGTGTGCCGGCCGGCAGCGCGTGGTGATATGTGGTCGGCGTCGTCATGGGTGGCACCATCGGGTCATTCTGCCTGCGGGATGGCGCAGCATCAGGACAACTGAGTGAAGCGGACTGCGTCCGCCGAGTCGTCGGTGACTGTCTCGCCCAGGCCAATCAGGCCCACGCCGTGAATCGCCTGGGTGTCGCGCCGCACAAACAGCGGCACACCCTGCTCGGGACAGATGTAGGTGCCGTTGGTGCTCTGGTCGGTCAGCAGGAAACGGTCTTTGCGGTACTCCAGCCGCGCATGCAGGCGCGAGACCAGCTCGTTCTTGATCACCAGGTCACAGCTGTCGGCGCGGCCGAGCGTGACGATCGGATGATCCGGACCCAGCTCCACCTCGCGGTCGCGATGGCGCAGCCGCAGCCGGGTGGCGTTGCGCGGTTCGTTGCTGCGCGCACGGTCCACCATGCGCGTGGCGTCTTCCGGCTGCCACAGCAGCTCGTAGAGGGTGATCTGCCCGGTCTTGCCGCGCACCAGTGTGTTGTCCACCTGGCGCGCCAGATTCAACCAGTCGTTGGACAGCTGGCGCAGGGTGGCGGCCGAGGTCAGTGTCTGGCCGGCCTTGGCCAGCCCCACCAGCCGCGCGGCCACGTTGACGCCGTCGCCCAGCACGTCGTTGTTCTCGCGCAGCGCACTGCCCGCGTGGAAGCCGATGTGCAATGCCATGGTCTGCCCCGGGCCTGCGGGCAGATCGCGCGCGGCCTCGTGCATGGCGCGGGCCGCGGCCGCCGCGTGATCGGCTTGCGGGAACAGCATCAGAACCTCGTCGCCGATGGTCTTGACCAGCTCGCCCTGGTGAACGCCGCCGGCCCGCTCGATGGCTTTGAGGCAGGCATTGATCGCGGCCGAGGCCTGTGCATCGCCCAGCGTTTCGTACAGACGGGTGCTGCCGCAGATGTCGGCGAACAGGATCACCAGATTGGCGGGCTCGGCCATGCGTCGAATCGTTGTAGTTCAGCCAGATGCTGTGGCTCCCGGCCACACTATAACGCCGACCGCAGCCGTTGGCGCGGTCCGCGTTGACACCCGCGGCCGATCTCGCCACAATTTGCGCCCTTTCTCGACCCGGGTTTCTGTCCGGGCGCTCCACGGGCTACGTAGCTCAGCTGGTTAGAGCGTGGCACTCATAATGCCGAGGTCGGTGGTTCGAGCCCACCCGTAGCCACCATCATTCAATGACTTGGCGGCTTCCTTGATCCGCAGCACGGAAACTGCGGGACTTTTGCGGGACCCCAGCGCGCAGATCGTCTCTGCCGAGCGGATCAGTTGGCCGATCTCCGCCGCCGAGTAGTGCGTCGTGATCCGACCCGACTTGTGTCCGAGGAGGTCTTGCCGGTCCTCCAGTGACACCCCCTTGGCCCGCAACCTGTGCCCGAACGTGTGCCGCAGGTCCTGGACCCGTATGGCGGCATAGCCCGCCCCCGGCGGCCATGGCCGCCCGATTCGCCGCTCGTAGGCCTTCTCAGCCTCCCTACGCGCCCGTTTCCAGGCCGAGTTGTAGATCTTGGTCACTGGCTTGCCCTTGAGCGTGAAAACGAACTCAGGGTGCCGGGCCGCGACAGCGATCTACTGCCTTCCTGGCGAAACGGTTCAAGACCCATAGCGGACGTATCCGAATTTCTGTGTGTGAGGTCGGTTGAGGGAACTGATGGTTTCAGCGCACGGCCTCGGTGAAGCGTTCGCCGAACAGGATAGCAAACTGGTTGGTGGCCTCCTTCCAGGTGCGTTGCGGCATGTTCCAGTCTTGGGTGATGTTGCGCTAGGCCAGGAACAGGAGTTTGGTGGCGACCTCGCCGCTGGGGAAATGCCCGCGGTTCTTGACGATCTTGCGCAGCCGCATGTGCAGGCTCTCGATGGCGTTGGTGGTGTAGATGATCCGGCGCACCTCGGGCGGATAGGCGAAGAACGGGATGACCTGGCTCCACTGGCGTCGCCAGGCCTGGGCGATCGGCGGGCACTTCTGCCCGAAATGGCCCTGCTCGAAGGCGGCCAGCGCAGCCTCGGCCGCTTCGGCAGTCGCGGCCTGATAGATCGTCTTGAGCTCGCCGGCCAGCGCCTTGCGCGCATTCCAGCCGACGTGGTTCAGGCTGTTGCGGATCAGGTGCACGATGCAGGTCTGGATCTGCGCCTGCGGGAACACCGCCTCGATGGCCTCGGGGAAGCCGCGCAGACCGTCCACCACCGCGATCAGGATGTCGTTGATTCCGCGGGTCTTCAGGTCATAGACGATGGGGTACATAGCCTCCAGCGGCCGCGCCTTCCGACTCGGCCTGCTCGTGCTGCAGATGGTGACTCAGCTCGGCCGCCAGCATGCGCTCGGCCAGCTGTTTCTTGAGCCGCCCGATCAGGCCGGATTCGCCCAGCAGGCTCTCGGCATCCCGGCCGCGCAGCTGCGGTTGTTGGCTAGGTCATGTCTGGTCTGTGCAGGGCACCGGCAGAAAGCGGTGCGATTGAAATTCTACGCCCTTGGGAACGGCTCGCAACAGGCGGGCAGTATGACCGGCGACGGGCTCGCGGGATGAGCCTGCAGTCACCGATAATGATGGTCAGCGGCAACGCATTCAAACGGCAGGTATGGCCGGTGTAAATCTGCCGCGTACCCACCACTCCATCGAGGATTAGCCATGCCCCAGCTGAAAAGTGGCCGCCATTTCGGGCTGAGCATCGAGTGGCTATTGAAAGACCTGCGCGAGGGCAGTCGCAACGCCATTAATGCCGCCATCATCCAGGCTCGAATCAAGATGGGAACGCCCGAGAAACTGAAGAACCATCTCGGTATCTACTATTTCGAGGAAGGCCAGGGCGAGCCCCCGAATGCCCCCTGTTACTTTTCGGGCCTACTGGTCCAGCAGGTGCTCGACGGAAAATCCGATTGGAGCCAGGAGGAAGTGGAGGAACTCCGCCTGTGGTTGCAGACCGAGCGCATCGAGACCTGGGTCAAGGAGCGGCATCAGGAAGTGCACAAGGCCGTGAGTGAGGCCTTTGACGGCTCGATCTGGAACATCATGAATGACGGCGACTGACGGCGCATATCTTCCATGACCAGGGTCTATTACAGCCCGGCCTATGTCGCCGCGGGTTACGCCTTCGATACGACCCGCAAGGCGCGCTGGGTGGCTGACTCGCTGCTGCACGCGCCGATACCGGGCATCGAGCTCGTCAAGCCAGCGCCGCTGACACGCGCGCAGCTTCTAGGTACCCACGACCCTGAATACGTACAGGCGGTGGAAACGGGTACGCCCCGTCATCTGGCCGAATCGCAGGGTTTCGACTGGGATCCCGGCCTGTGGGAGATGGCGCTTGCTACCAACGGCGGGGTCGTGGCGGCTGCCCAGTCAGCCCTTGAGTACGGGGTGGCCGGGTCATTGTCGAGCGGCCTGCACCACGCCCGGTACGGCAGTGGTGCGGCTTTCTGCACCTTCAATGGCCTGGTCATTGCGGCCAAGCAGGCGCTTCGCGCCGGCGCGCGGAATGTCCTGATCCTGGACCTGGATGCCCACTGCGGCGGAGGCACGGCGTCCCTCATTGAGGATGAAGCTCATCTGTTCCAGGTCGATGTCGCCGTCAGTGACTTCGATTACTACCCGAGCACGGACAACGCCCGGCTGAGCCTGGTTCGAGAGCCCGACCAGTATCTGGCGGCCGTGGAGTCGGCCTTCCAGAAGGCCGAGGACAGTGGCCTGCGCTTTGGACTGTGCCTGTACAACGCCGGCATGGACCCGTTCGAGGACTGCCCGACCGGCGGCCTGCCCGGCATTACCCGCGAAATGCTGTACCGGCGCGAGCGGATGGTATTCGAATGGTGCCGCAGCCAGCGCATGAGCATCGCCTTCGTGCTGGCGGGTGGTTACATCGGCCCTGATCTGGACCAGTACGGACTGGTCGATCTGCATCGCATGACATTGGCCGCATCATCGGGACATCGATGAATGCGGTAACGAGAATACTGCGGGACTTTTGCGGGACGTTGTGCAGCGTTTTGGGGTGTTGGGGCGAAACTGCCACGGTCGCCACACGCGAAAATGACCCCAAAAATCAACGCTTTTTCACATTCACTACTTTTGGCTCAAGCAGCCGGGTGGCACTCATAATGCCGAGGTCGGTGGTTCGAGCCCACCCGTAGCCACCATATCCCTGAATCTTACGGGCCGCGGCTGGCCACAGGGCCGTTCAGCTTCATTTGAGCTAGACTCGCCCCCATGCGTACCCTGTTGTGGCCAGTGCTGCTTGTGGGACTCGCGGGCGGCATTGCCGCCAGCGCATATCTCGTATTCCGGCAGCCGGCCAGTGCGCCGGCGCCAGTGGTTGCCCAAGCCGCCGATCCGCAGGGCCGCTCCTTCCTGCCCGATGAGTCCGGTCCAGCCCCCGCCGGAGAGACGGAGAACGCTGCCACGACGGACTCTGCCGTGCCGGCGAAACCTCTGTCCCTGTTCCCGGAGGGCAGCCTGGACGGGGCGACCGCCCGCCTGTGCTACTTCTCCTTTAATAACGCGCGCGAGTACGCCACCACCAAGCGCCTGGTGGCGCATCTGAACGCCCACTCGCCGATCCAGATCGAGGTCGTCGAGTTCGTGCAGGAGGACGCCAATATCAAGAAGTCCCTGCTGGCGGCGATCCGCTCCGGTACGCGTTGCGACGGCATCGTGCTGTCCGGTCACCACCGCGGCAAGTTCTGGGGCGATCGTTCCAGCGGCAGCGTGAAGGCCAACTTCCTCGAAGAGCAGGCCTGCGCGGTGCAGAACGCGACGTGGTTCGGGCACGTCAAGGCAGTCTGGCTCGAGGGTTGCAACACCGGCCGGCAGAACCTGTACAACCCGGAGATCGACCCGGAGGACAAGATCCACGGCTCGCCGCTGAATTACATCCGCGCACGACTCGATTTCGGCGACCTCGAGGACAACCTCGACGACATCGCCGATGCGCTGGACGAGAACCTCAACGACGAGAACCTGGCCAAGGACTACATGCGCATCTTCCCGTATGCGACGGTATTCGGCTGGACCGACAAGTCGCCGGGCGAGAAGGCCGGCTCGCATTATTCCTTCCCGTACTTCCTCGCGCAGATCGTGCGCATCGTGGACGACGACCCGCGCTTCCTGCAGAACCCGATGCGCGGCAAGCTCACGCCCGACTCCGCGCGGCGCTATTCCGAGGCGCTGTACGCCGTGCTCACCCGCGACCCCTACGGCAACCGCGACGGCCGACCCGACATCCTGGCGCGTGAGGACACCTACATCCAGGCCTGGCGCGACCACAGCAACGTCAAGTATCCGTTCGCCTTCGACAACCCCTCGATCGCCGGCTACCGCTCGCTGGTCAACAACGACAACGAGATCCTGCGTCAGTCCACCGCGATCCGCTGCCTGCTGACGCAGGAGGGTTATGACGCCAACAGCGCGCACGGCGCGGTCGCCTACCTAGTGCGGCACGAGGCGCTGACCCCGATCGCCAGCCAGCTACTGCTGGCCATGGCGCAAAGCGCGCCGGGGTTGCGCGGTGCGATCGCGGAGAGCGCGAGCCTCAAGCGCTACCTGCAGTACGCGCGCAGCGCTGGCAGCTTCCAGGAATACCGGCGCAACGAAGCGGCGGATCTGCTGGCGCTGCTGAACGGGGCAGGGCGGGCCGAAGACGAGGTGGCCGGCGGGAAGGCGCCGGACGTTGCTGCGGCCGGGATGACGGGTGCACGCTGACGGCGCTACGCGCCGTATCTTTCGCAGAATCCCGAAAAAAGCTAGAGTCGGTGCGCTTTGCTGTGCCTGGCGATGCGACGGGTGCCGGCGCGCCCGATTTGTTTGCCAGTCGCACCGTTTTTTCGCTGCGAGCGCAACTGCCCACGCAGACTAGAGAGACTTCATGACCGCACCGATTTCGACCCCAACGGGCGCGCCATGGGCGCCCGCGCGCGAGACCCAGTCCGGCGCGGTAATCCCGCTGACGGAAGTCGTGGAAATCCTGCAGGCCGGCAAGTACTGGGTTCTGGCGTCGCTACTGGCTTTCCTGCTTCTCGGGATCGCCTACATCTGGGTCAAGACACCGCACTACGCCACCGATGCGACCATCCAGCTGGAACGCCAGAAGTCGCTGCTGGGCCAGAATTCGCCCGAGATGCTGTGGTGGGGCGGGCAGCCACAAAGCAGTGCCGAAATGGAGATCATCCGCTCCCGCGGCGTGATCGGTGCAGTGGTCAGGCAGCTCAATCTGGACATCGTCGTCCGGCCCCGTTATTTCCCTGTCGTCGGTGCAGCCATTGCACGCCATTCGGGCAGGCCTGGCGTGCCCGGCGAGGCCCCACTCGGGTTCAGGCGCTATGCGTGGCGCGGGGAACGCATCCGCGTGGACCGGCTGTCCGTTCCCGTGGAGATGGAGGGCCAGATGATGACGCTGGTCACCGGCGCCCAGGGCGCTTACCGCCTGCTGGACAAAGACGGCAACGAGCTACTGGGCGGGCGCGTGGGTTTGCCGGCGCGCGCCGAGCTGGACGGTGGCGGCGCCGTCGAGATTTTCGTTTCCGAACTCAAGGCCTATCCAGGTACGCAGTTCCGCCTTGCCAAGCTGCCTTTCGACGATGTGGTTCACAGGTTGCGCAAGCAGCTGCGGCTGCGCGAAACGGACCGGCAGTCCGGCATCATCCAGATCGCCTTGGGCGGCGCGGATGCTCAGCGCACGGCGGACATCCTGAACGCGATTGTTCAGGCCTACGTCCGCCAGAACGTCGAGCGACAGTCGGAGGAAGCGGCCAAGATGCTGGAGTTCGTCAATAGCCAGCTGCCCGCCTTGAAGGCACAGGTGGATACGGCGGAGGCGGCGCTCAAGGATTACCGCACGCGGTCCGGCGGCGCCGGCGTCGATTTGACCATCGAGGCGCAAGCCGTGCTCGCACGGCTGGCGGAGGTGGACAAGCAGATCTCCCTGCTCAACCTCGAGCGCTCCGAGCTGCGCCAGCGTTACACCGACCAGCACCCGCTGGTCGTCTCCCTGCAGGACAAGCTCCGCAGCCTGGAGCAGACCCGCGCCAGCATCGAGGGTCAGATCAAGCAGATGCCGGACACCGAGTGGCAGTCGGTGCGGCTGGTACGGGACGTCAAGGTGGCCACGGCGCTCTACACCGAGCTGCTGAACAAGGGACAGGAGCTCAAGGTGTCGAGGGCGGGGACGATCGGCAATGTCCGCATCGTGGATCCGGCCGTAGTTCCGCGCCGGCCGGCTGCCCCCAACCCGGGCCTGGTACTGGCGGTCTGCCTGTTTCTTGGCCTGGTGGTCGGGGTGGGCTACGTGTTCCTGCGCCGGATGCTGCGCCGCACGCTGGGCAGTCCGGACGTGCTCGAGCAGGCCCTGGGGTTACCGATCTACAGCACCATCCCGCACAGCCGTGCCCAGCAAAAGCTGGCGCGCAGCCTGTCGCAGCAGGCACGGCGCGAGGGCGAGCTGATGATCCTGTCCAAGGCCGCGCCGCAGGACAGCGCCGTCGAGGGGCTGCGCAGCCTGCGTACCAGCCTGCAGTTCGCCTCGCTGGACAGCAGCAACAAGGTGATCGCCATCCACGGCCCGACGCCGGCCCTCGGCAAGAGCTTCCTGTCCGTCAACCTCGCCTACCTGCTGGCGGAGACGGGCAAGAAGGTGCTGCTGGTGGACGGCGATATGCGCAAGGGACATTTGCAAGAGGCCTGTTCCGTCAGCCGCGAGCCGGGCCTGTCGGAGTGTCTGGCCGGCAGCGTGCCACTGGCGGATGCGATCAAGCCGCTGGACGGCGGCAAGCTCGACCTGCTGGCCACGGGCACGCTGCCACCCAATCCTTCCGAGCTGCTGATGCACGATCGCTTCGGCAAGCTGTTGGCAGAAGCCTCGCAGCGTTACGACCACATCATCATCGACTGTCCGCCGGTACTGAATCTGGCGGACGCCGTTGCGATCGGACGGCAGGCCGGGGCCAATTTCATGGTGGTGCGTGCGGGCGTCAGCACGCTCGACGACGTGCGCTTCGCGGTTGGACGACTCGCCCAGAACCGGATCAAGCTGGATGGGCTGTTGTTCAACGACCTGAGCGCCAACGGGGCCCGGCGCGCCTACAGCGTCTATTACGGCACCGAGTACTCCGCGGCGCGATCGTGAGGCGGCGCGACCGCAGGGCGGTCTGCGATGGCTGCCGACAGCGCTGCGAAGTAGTCCCGTGAAGTCGATTCTTTCGCAAGGTGCCTGGGGTGTGGTGGAGTACGTCTGCTACCCCCTGTTCATGCTCGCCGCCACCCCCTGGTTCCTGTTCCATCTGGGGGCCGACCAGTACGGCCGGTGGATGCTGCTGATGACCCTGACCACCGTGGGCAGCCTGGTGGGCCTGGGCATGGGGCCGGCGGCGATCCGGCAAGTGTCGAAATACCACGGCCGCAACGAACTGCCGAGTGCAGCCCGTGCTGTGCGCGCGCTGCTGCTGGTCGCCCTGCTTGGCGGTCTGGCCACCGCGCTGCTGCTGGCAACGGCCGTACACCTACTGCCCGAGACGCTGTACGCCCGGCTGGGCACGCCGGCCCAGATGGCGCAGATTGCCCTGCTGGCGGGGTTGTTGATCCTGACCGAGCAGGTCGATGGTGTCTTCACCGGCGCCATCCGCGGGCTGGAGAGATTCGATCGCGCGGCGCAGATCGAAGTCGTCGCCAAGTTTGCGACCGTCGCCGCCGGCGCCGCAGTGGCGTGGTATTCGAAAACACTGCTGCCGGTCCTCGGCACCATGGCACTGCTGACGATCCTGCGTGCCTGCGCCAAGGGCTGGTTGGCCTCGCGGTTGCTCGGGGCGAGCGCGCTCTGGCCTTGCTGGGACGCCGTGCAGGTGCGGGAAGGCCTGGCCTTCGGGAAATGGACCTGGCTGCAGGGCCTTGGTGGCCTTTTCTTCGCTGCGGCGGACCGCCTGATCGTCGGCTCCCAGCTGGGCGCGGAGGCGCTGGCGCGCTACGGCATCTGCCTGCAGCTGGCGCAGCAGATCCACACGCTGCCGAGCGCGGCGCTGGGTGTCGCCTTTCCGGCGGTGAGCCGGCGATTGCAGGGCGAGGGGCAGGGGGCGCTGCGCCGGGTGGCCGGCTACGCGCTCGGCATCAACGTCCTGCTGGCGCTGCTGCTGGCGCTGCCGATGATCCTGGCGGCCAAGTTCATCCTCTCCCTGTGGATCGACGCGGCGTTCGCGGCCCAGGCTGCCGATGTCTTCGTGTGGCTGTGCGGCGCACACCTGCTGCTCGCGCTGAACGTCGCCGCCCATTACCTGCTGCTGGGCGCCGGCAATGCCCGCTTCGTGTCGCTGAGCAATCTCGCGGGCGGAATCGCCGGCCTCGTCGCCAGTGTCGCGCTGATCCCGGTGCTGGGCCTGATCGGCGCCGCACAGGCGCGGCTGTCCTACGCTGCCGTGACCTTCGCCAACCACCTTGCCCTGAGCCGGGCCCTTCGCGCCCGCGACGGATTGCCCCATGCCGCTTCCGCCTGATCCGACGCGGGGGGGATTGGCCCCGCTCCGGCTGGCGGTGCTCACGGCCGTGAAGAACAATCACGCGGACGCGCTGCGCTACGCGCAATGGCACGCGCAGGACTGCTTCGCCGGGATCGACTTCTACCTGTGGGACGGCGAATCGGAGGACGGCACCGATCGCGTGCTCGCGCAGTTCCCGCGCTTGCAGGTGCTCCGCGGTACGGACAGCGGCCTCTACGATGCCTGGAACCGGCTGGTGGACCGGGTGTGGGATCGCTACGACTACCTCTGCTTCCTCGGTATCGACGATCGCCTGGGCAGCGAAGTCCCGGCGCGCCTGCGGGCGCTGGGCACATCGCTGGCAGCAGCGGATGGCCGGCCCGACCTCCTGTACGGTGATCTCGTGATGCTGCGGGGAGATACCTGGCGTTACCTGAAAGCCGGCCACTATCCATCACTGACGCTGCAGGCGCTGCGGCGCAACGTACTGCCGCACCCGGGGCTGTGGCACCGGGCCCGCCTGTTCGAGCGCCTGCGTTTCGACCGCAAGCTGCGCGTGGTCGCCGATTACAAACTGCTGCTCGAGGCCGCGCGCATGCATGGTGCCCTGCGTGTGCAGCACCTCAACTGCGTGCAGGCGGTCGTCGGCGTCGAGGGTCTCAGCAACCGGGAAGGCCAGCTGGGCGTCGTGCAGCGGGAGCTGCGCGAACTCGGGCGGGACTTCGACGTGCGCGACCAGTACCGCGCGGCGCGGCGGATACACGCCATCCGCCGCCTGCTCGGCGCAAGCCGTTTCATCCGCCTGCGGAACCTGGCTTGGCGCCTGCGCGGTTCCCGCCTGCCGCTCAGGGATGCGTCGCGGCCACGGCTGGTGGCGCACGTGATGTCGGCCGGCCGGCACGGCGGTGCGGAGCTGGCACTGGCGGCCGCCGTGCCAGCGCTGCAGTCCAGCCTGGACTTGTCCGCGGTGCTGCTGGCCAGGCAAGACGACGACATTGGCTTGGCACGGTTTTCCATCCCGCTGCGCAGGCTGCTCAGGGAGCTGCTGTTCAATCGCGCGCCATTGGTCGTCGTGACCTCGCTGTGGAAAACCTACTGGGTCGGGGCCCTGGCACGGTTGCTGGGGAAAACCTGGGCGTTGTTCCTGCACAGCGAGAAACGCGAGCACCTGGCCGACGCGGTCGCGGGCTGGGCCGCCGAGCGGTTCTGCACGCGGATCCTGGCGGATTCGCATGCCAGTCGGCAGGCGCTGCCCGTGCCCCTGCGCAGCCGGACGGATCTGGTCCCGCATTTCTTCAGCCACGAGCTGCGGCAAGACGGCATGCCGGGCAACGACCCGCGGTCATTCCTGTTCGTCGGCCGGGCCGTGGCGCTGAAGCGCCTGGATCTGATCCTGCAGCTGCTGGAGCAGCTGGTGCTGCGGGGCTGCGTCGGCGCGGCCGATTTCTATGGCGAGGGTACGCAATCCGACCCCGGCCTGCTCGCGTTCCAGGCCAGATTCCCCGGGCTGGTCGGGCTGCGCGGCGTCGAAAACCGCCCGGCCATGCTCGGGCGCTACGGCCGCTACGGCTTCATCTTCATGCTGTCTGACCACGAAGGCTTCTCCATGTCCACGTTCGAGGCCATGCGTGCCGGCTGCGTGCCGATCGCAAGGGCGGTGGGCGAGCCGCGTTATTACTGTGACGCGGACAATGCCATCATCGTCGACCCCGCGTCGCCGGGGTGGGCAGATGCCGCTGCCGAACAGATCGCGGCCCTGCAATCGGGTCCGGCGCTTTTCCGGGCCCGGTCGGCGCGTGCGCGGTCCGTCGCAAGCAAATACCCGGGCGATTACGTGCGATGCTATGTCGAGGCCATCGAGCATTGCCTCGCAGGGGGGGCGGGATGATTGATCGTGTAAGGCCGTTGCGGGCTGTGGGTCACGCAGCTGCGCCGGGAGCGCCAAGTGTCGAATACCGATAAGCCGTTCCTCGGGAGCTTCCTACCCGCCGGCGCGCCGTTGCCACAGGCGGAAGGTCAGGCGGCCGCCGCCGCACAAGTTTTCGTTCCGGCAGCCTGTTTTCTGCTGGGCATGGCGTTCTCGTTTGCCGCCCTGATGGCCAAGGCCACGGCCCTTTACGAAACCGCGCTGGTGCTGCTGCTGCACATCTGGGCATTGCGGGACGGCAGGATGGCGTCCTCTCTGCTGTGGGTGGTGCCGGCTGGCGCTGTGATCGCGTTCGGCGCCCTGATGCTGGGCGCTTCGGCCGATGGTGCTGTCAAGATCTATTTTCTGTTTTCTGCGCTCTGCCTGCGGATCCATCGGGGTCTGCTGGCATGGTTCATGTCAGGCGCCATGGTTGCCGTCGTATTCCTGATGTCCGTGTTCTATGACTACCTCATTGAAAGATGGATATATGATAACGGTAAGCTGAGTATTCCGTTTTTGCCCCTGCTTGCCGCCATCGCGATGCTGTGGCGTTGGCAGGCGGTGGGCTATCTCCTGCTGGCCGTCTCGGTGGTGGTGGGTGTTGTGGCACACTACCGCGGCCTGGTGATCGGCGGCCTGCTGGGTCTGGTGCTCCCCCTGATCAGGCCGCTGGTCGTCGCCAGGCTGCCGGCGCTGTCACTGGCCGCACTGCCGTTCGTCTATCTGCTTGCCGCGCCGTTGATATTCATGGCGATGGAGCAGGGCTGGATCGAGAAAACGCTCAGCAATGTCGAACGCACGGGCCTGAACCTCGGAACCCTGCGGCTGATGTGGCAAACGGCCGGCATGCCGATGCCGTATGAACAGGGCCTGATGGAGGTCAACAGGTTCCATTACGGCTCGGTCGTGAGCCCGCACAACGCCGTCGCCGAGCTGCTGCTCATGGGCGGCCTGGTCGGCGGGCTGGTCGCGCTCGTGATGAGTCATCGCCTGGCATTCTGGCTGAGATGCACGGCGTCCAATCGCGATGCCTGCCTGCTGGTCCTAATGGCCATCTATGTGGCTACCTTCAGCCCGCTGGACGTGATGTCGAGGGTGGTTTTCTATTTCGTCGCGGCGCTGGGCCTCGGGCTGGGTCAGGGCAATCCCTTACAGGCGCAAGGAAGCACTGGGGGCGGGTATGCCGATCGCAGCACCTGAGCCCGGCAGAATGCGCGTCGCACTGGTCATCACCCGCGGCGACGACGTCGGCGGCGCCAACGTGCATGTGCGCGACCTGGCCCTGGGCCTGCGCGACGATGGCCATACGGTGTGCGTGCTGGCCGGCGGCGAGGGCGTCTTCGCCGACATGCTCCGCGCACTCGACATCCCGGTCGTAGTCCTGCCGCACCTGGGTCGTGCGCTGAGGCCGTGGCAGGACCTGCGGGCGTTCTTCGAAATCCTCCGCGCGCTGCGCGATTTCCGCCCGGACATCGTCAGCACCCATTCGTCAAAGGCCGGCTGGCTGGGGCGGCTGGCGGCCAGGCTGCTGGGTCTGCCATCGGTATTTACTGCGCACGGCTGGGCCTTCAGCGACGGCGTGCCCTTGCTGCCGCGACGGGTTTACCGGCTGGCAGAGAAGCTGGCCGCTGCCATCGGCGATCACGTCATCGCCGTGTCGGAATACGACCGCCGGCTCGCGCTCGATCTGCGCGTGACACGTCCCGGGCGGATCACGACCGTGCACAACGGCATTCCGACACTGCCACAGACGCAGGGTGCGGACTGCATGCGCCAGCCGCCGACGCTGCTGATGGTGGCGCGCTTCGCGCCGCAGAAGGACCACGCGACCCTGCTGCGCGCCCTGGAATCGCTGCCGCCCGCGCTGGACTGGCGGCTGCGCTTGGTCGGCGATGGCCC
>DATLYR010000101.1 GCA_035574475.1 Nevskiales bacterium
TGGAGCCGACCCCGCCGGCGGCGGCGTGGATCAGCACCGTATCGCCGGCCTTGACCGGGTAGGTACGGCGCAGCAAGTACTGGGCGGTCATGCCGGCCAGCATCATGGCGGCGGCGGTCTCCTCGGCGATGCCCTCGGGCAGCTTGACCAGTCGCACCGCCGGCATCAGCCGTACCTCGGCATAGGCGCCGACCGGTCCGCCGGCATAGGCCACGCGGTCGCCCGGGGACAGATCACTGACGCCCTCGCCTACCGCCTCGACCACGCCCGCGCCCTCGGAACCCAGGCCGCTCGGCAGCGACGGCAGCGGATAGAGACCGCTGCGATGGTAGGTATCGATGAAGTTCAGGCCGATCGCGGTCTGGCGCAGACGCACTTCGCCCGGGCCGGGCTCGCCCACGGCGACCTCTTCCCAGCGCAGCACCTCGGGACCGCCGTATTCGTAGATGCGGATGGCATAGGGCATGTTCTCTCCTCGCTATCGGGAATTGCGCAATCGAGGGGAGTATAGCCGCGCGCTCCGCTGCCGGATGCAGGAACGCGCGCGCTCGGCCGCCAGTGCGCCCCGCTCGCGGGGATGCAGAGCGGCAGCAGGAGCAGAATGCGCAATACCTGCAAGAGCCGTTTCATGCTGGCCTCACAGACGGCTCAGCACATCGCGCAAGATGCTGCACAGCTCGTCGATGTGCTGCTTCTCGGCGATCAGCGCCGGGGCGATGATGCCGGCGTCACCGGTGGTCTTGATGTGCAGGCCGGCGTCGAACAAGCGCTTCTGCACCTCGTGGCCGCGCCGTCCCGGCACACCGTCGCAGAGCAGGTCGATGCCGGCCAGCATGCCGTAGCCGCGGATATCGCTCACCAGCGGCAAGTCGCGCAGTTCGAACAGGCTGTCGAGGAAATAGCCGGACATCGCCGCGGCACGCTCGAACAGCTGCTCGCGCTGGTACCGGTATGGCTCCAGTAGTACATACCCTCGGCCCGCACCACCAGGCGCGGATCGGCCTTGAAGGCGCGGTTGCCGGTAAACGGCATCCAGTGATAGCTGAGGTCGATAGCGGTCACAGACATCGTCGTCAGTCCTCCGGCAGGATGAGGAACATTGGCCGCTGACACGCTCGCCCGGGCGAAGCCACAGCCGCCAAACTGACCGAAACGTAGTCTCCGGCCGCAGGCGCTGTTAGAGCCAGTGCGCGCCATTCGATGAGACCAGATCGCCCCCAGACTCTGCTAAGCTTGGGCTTGACTCCTCCGCTCCCGTCTCTGTTCCTCATCGAGGAGCCCCGCGTCAATGAAGCCCCGCGTCGACGACGTCATGTGGCAGCGGCTGTTCAGCCGCTACAGCCACGCTCACACCACCCTGCAGCAACGGATTCGCGAAACCCTGGTGGCGGCCATCCTCGACGGTCATCTGCGGCCCGATACCGCCCTGCCCTCCTGCCGCGAACTCGCCCGCCACCTCGGCGTCGCCCGCAGCACCGTGGTGCTGGCCTACCAGCATCTGGTCGACGAAGGCTTTCTGATCGCCCGGGAGCGCAGCGGCTATTACATCAACCGCGAGATTCTGATCGGCCGCGTGCACCACGATCCCGATCTCCATCCCACCCTGGCAGACCAGCCGGCCTGGAGCGAGCGGCTGCGCATCCATCCCTCGGCCCAGCGCAACATCGTCAAGCCGCGCGACTGGAAGCGCCACCCCTATCCCTTCATCTACGGCCAGCTCGACCCCGAGCTGTTCCCCATCGCCGAGTGGCGCGAGTGCTGCCGTCAGGCGCTCAGCGTGGCCGAGATCCGCGCCTGGGCCACCGACAGCATCGACCGCGACGACAGCCTGCTGCTCGAGCAGATCCAGACCCGCCTGCTGCCGCGCCGCGGCGTGTTCGCCACCGCCGAGGAGATCCTCATCACCCTGGGGGCGCAGCACGCCCTGTACTTGCTGGCTCAGTTGCTGATCGGTCCCGGCGACACGCTGGGCATGGAGGAGCCGGGCTATCCGGACGCGCGCAACATCTTCGCCCTGTGCACCGACCGGCTGCGCCCCATCCCGGTCGACGACGATGGGCTGGTGGTAGACGAGCGGCTGAGCGGTTGTGCCTACGTCTACGTCACGCCCAGCCATCAGTCGCCGACCACCGTCACCATGCCGCTGGCGCGCCGCGAGGCCCTGCTGGCGCGGGCGATACGCGACGATTTCGTCCTCATCGAGGACGACTACGAGAGCGAGATCAATTTCGTGGGCGAGCCGTGCCCGGCCCTGAAGAGCCTGGACACCGCCAATCGCGTGATCTACGTGGGCAGCCTGTCGAAGACCCTGGCTCCGGGACTGCGCCTTGGCTTCATGGTCGGGCCGTCGGACCTGATCCGCGAGGCACGGGCGCTGCGGCGGCTGATGCTGCGCCATCCACCGGCCAACAACGAGCGCGCGGTGGCGTTGTTCCTGGCCATGGGCTACCACGATGCGTTGCTGCGCCATCTCGGCGCCGCCTACAAAGTGCGCTGGGAGGCGATGGGCGCGGCGCTCAACCGCCATCTGCCGGATTCGGCGCGGATGCCGAGCTTCGGCGGCACCGCCTACTGGGTGCGCGGCCCCGCGGCGCTGGATGCCCGGGTGCTGCAGGCGGCGGCCTACGAGCGCGGCATCATCATCGAAGCCGGCGATATCAACTTCATGGCCAGCGACCCGCCGCGCAACTTCTTCCGTCTGGGTTTTTCCTCCATCCCCACCGAGCGCATCGAGCCCGGCATCCGCTTGCTCGCCGAGCTGATCTACCGGCTGGCCTGAGTGCGCTTGGCGTGCGGGGTGCCGCTTTCGTCGCCGGTGATGCTTTCCGCTTCGATTGCGGCCAGAGCATCGGCAGCACGACGCAGGGCCGGCAAGTACTGCAGCGCTTTCTCTCGCGTCATGCGTATGATCGGGCCCTGGATCGCTATGCCCATATTCGAGCGCCCGCTCGGCGACGGGACCAGAACCGCGATGCACAACAGACCGGGTAGGAACTCCTCGTCGTCGATACTGTAGCCAGCGGCCCGTACGCGCTCGATCTCGGCTTCGAGCTGGGCGAGGTCGGTCAGGGTATTCTGGGTGTAGCGCTCGAGCGGTGCATGCGCCAGCAACCGGCGCCGCTGGGCCGGGGTCATCTGCGCCAGGAAGAGCTTGCCGCTTGCCGAACAATGCGCCGGCACGCGCGACCCCGGGTGCAGATAGAAGCGCAGCGGTGCGGCCGTTTCGACGCGATCGAGATACAGCACCTCG
The DNA here is from genome assembly GCA_035574475.1 of Nevskiales bacterium. Classification (NCBI taxonomy): domain Bacteria; kingdom Pseudomonadati; phylum Pseudomonadota; class Gammaproteobacteria; order Nevskiales; species Nevskiales bacterium. The sequence goes on from DATLYR010000101.1 coordinate 3,251, forward strand.
CTGCCGGAAAAGGCGGTGATATTGCAGCTCTCCCCCACCTCCTCCACGAGCTGGCGCAACACAATGTGCCGAGCGCCGTGCACGGTGTTGTTCAACAGCAAGTTTTCGGCCAGACGGTGCAGCCGCACACCGGTGCTGTAATGCCGCCCGTCCCCGTCCCGTTGCAGCATCCCCGCCGCCTCCAACTGCTGCAGCATGCGGTGGAGCGTCGGCTTGGGCAGCCCCGTCTCCTCCACCAGCCCCTGCAGGGACACGAGCTGGTCCTTCTCGGCGATCACCTCTAGCAGCGCAAACAGGCGCATCGTCGGCGTATCGCCATCGATCTTTGGCACTTCAGTCTTCATCACGCGAGTCAAAGCCATGGCAGTCCAGTCCCGTTACGTTTCTTAAAAGAGTACAAATCGTATCGCTTTTCGAAATTTTACATTGACACGCGACAAACTTCCACCTAAAGTCTCATCGTATTTCGTTTATCGGAACTAAAAGTACCATTTTTTTAAAAGAACCCCATCATGAAAGCGATCAACCGCATCATCGACCGGGCCCGGGCCCAGCCCGGCAGGATTGTGCTGTGCGAAGGCGAGGATCCGCGCATCTTGCAGGCGGCGCTGCGGGCGACCCGCGAGGGTACCGCCAAGATCATCCTGGTCGGTAATCGGGCAAAAATCGAACACGCCGCCGACACCAACGCGATCAGTCTGGCCGATATGGAAATCATCGATCCGGCCGACTCGCCCCTGATCCCGACCTTTGCCGAAGAGCTGTTCGCGCTGCGCCGGAAAAAGGGGATGACCCTGGAGCAGGCGCAGCAGGAAGTCTTGAAACCGCTGTGTTTCGCCAACCTGATGGTACGCCTCGGCCACGCCGACGGCTCGGTCGCCGGTGCGGTTCACACCACGGCCGATGTGGTACGCAATGCCATCCAGATCATCGGCGTCGATCCGGCCTGCAAGCTCGTGTCGAGCTTCTTCTTGATGATGCTGTGCCAGCCCTTCCATACGCTCAAGGGCGGGCTGATATTCTCGGACTGCGGCCTGGTGGTCGACCCGAACGCGGAGGAGTTGGCCGACATCGCGATGGCCGCTGCCGACAGCGCGCGCAGCCTGCTGGCGGAAGAGCCCCGGGTGGCGATGCTGTCCTTCTCCACCAGTGGCAGCGCCAAGCATGCCGCCGTGGACAAGGTGGTGAACGCGACCCACATCGTCAAAGCCCAGCGCCCGGGCCTCGCCATCGACGGCGATGTGCAGCTCGATGCCGCGATCGTGGCCGAAATCGCCAACCGCAAACTGCCCGACTCGCAGGTCAAGGGCAAGGCCAACGTGCTGATCTTCCCCAACCTCGCGGCCGGTAACATCGGCTACAAGCTTGCCGAGCGCGTCGGCGGCGCGGTGGCGATCGGCCCGCTGCTGCAGGGTCTGGCGAAGCCGGCCAACGACCTGTCGCGGGGCTGCAGCGCGGAAGACATCTTCCATGTGATCGCGGTGACCGTGGTGCAGGCGCAGATGGCCGCTGCCAAGGCGCACGGGTAAGCGCCATGCGCAGCCGCGCTTGGCCATGAGCATCGACAGCCTGCTTGCGCTGCTGGCGATCGTCGCCGTCGGCACCTACTTCCAGACGGTGACCGGGTTCGGGCTGGGCATGATCGTGATGGGTGCGACGAGCGGCTTCGCGCTGGCACCGGTCAGCGTGGCCGCGGCCGTCGTGAGCCTGGTCACCCTGGTGAACAGCGCGGTCGCGCTCCCGGGCAAGCTGCACCATATCGACTGGCGCGCGGCGCGTGCGGTACTGGTGGGCGTCGGGCCGGCGATCATCGCCGGTGTGCTGCTGCTCGATTACCTGAGCAGCGTCACCGCACGTCTGCTGCAGTTCCTGCTCGGTGCTGCAATCATCTACAGCGGCGTTGTCTTTGCCCGGCGCCCGGCCCAGTTGCCTGAACGTTCATCCGACCGCAGCTTCTTCATCAGCGGCTTCGCCTCCGGCCTCTTCGGCGGCCTCTTCGGTATGGCCGGCCCACCGGTGATCTTCCATTTCTACCGCCAGCCGCTGGAGCTGGTTGCGATTCGCAACATGCTGCTGCTCGTGTTCGCCTTCACCTCGGGCAGCCGCACGCTCTTCATCGCCGCCCAGGGCAGACTGGATAGCGAAATCTGGCTGCTGACAGCCTGCGCCGTGCCGCTCGTCGCACTCGCGACCGTGCTCGGCCGACGCTACCCGCCGCCCTTTGCGCCGCAGGCGATGCGCCGCGTCGCCTGCGCCGCGTTGCTCGTCATCGGGGCCTCTCTGGTGATGTCGGCTCTCACCTTTACCGGCGGCTAATATCGGCTTGCTTTAGCCCGCTCCCGGAGGGAGAGGGGATGCGCACTCCCCCTCCCCTTCGCCCCGCGAGACAAATCCGCCGGCGCGGCTTTGGACGCCCGCTCGTGACCGATCAAGCGAACGAGCTCGAAGAACAGTTCGTTGTCGAGCGCGCGCGACAGGTCGGTCGCGAGGCGGCGCCGATAGAAGGGGCTCAGATCGAGGCCGACGCCGAGGCCGAGGATCTCCACATCGCGCTGCAATTCGTGCCGCGCCACCACCGCCTTGAGGTGGTTGTCAAGATAGTAGGCATCGTTGGCGAGAGTGGTGGCGCTGTCCATCGGACAACCGTCGGAGATCACGATCAGGATGCGCCTGTCGGCGCTGTGCCCGAGCATGCGGTTGCAGGCCCACTCGACCGCCTCGCCGTCTATGCCCTCGCGAAACAGATCGACCTTGAGCAGCGCGGCGATGTCGGTGCGCGCACGCCGCCAGCTGCGCCCGGCCTCCTTGAACACCATGTGACAGACCTCATTGAGCCGGCCGGGATACTTCGGCCGGCCGCGGGCGAGCCACTCGCGTTGCGCGCGACCACCATTCCAGGCACCGGTGGTGAAGCCCAGGATTTCGGTCGTCACCCCGGCCAGCTCGAGCGCCCGGACCAGGATATCGACCATCACCGTGACCGGTTCGATATACTCCTTCATGGAGCCCGAGCAATCGACGAGCAACGTCACCAGGCAGTTCGCCTTCGGCCGGTAGCGCTCGATGCGAAACAGCCGGCGCTCGGCGGGCGAACTGATCAGCTGCGCCAGACGGCGGCCATCGACATAGCCTTCTTCCTCGCCGAAGCGCCAGCCATCGCGCTGCGGCACGGTCAGGATGGCGGCCAACATACGCGCCAGCCGGGCGATGTTGATGCCCTGGCCGGCGACGCGCCGATCGATGCGCTCACGGTATTCCTGCAACAGCGCCTTACGCACCAGCGCGCTCGCCTGCACTTCCCGATCGTAACGGGTGGTAAACACCCGGTAGCCGTCCCCGCTCGCCGCAAACACCTTGCTGTCGCCAGTGGTCGCGGCGGCGATGCCGTCCCCCTCCTCCCGATCGAAATCGAGCAGCAACGAGAACGCGTGGCGGGCCTCGGCGTCGCTCCGCTCGCCGGACTCGGCGCCATCCTGCTCGGCATTGGCCGAGCGGATCATGGCGCCGACGCTGCGCGCAATGGCGAGCGCATGGGGCGCGAACGCGGCCTGATCGTTGCGTTGGCGGCGCATACCGGCCAGCGCAGCGCCGAGCACCGGCACGATGGCAGCGCGCGTCGCCTCGATCAGATCCTCGGTATCTGCGAGCACCGCCTGCCCCGTCAGGCGCGACCAGCAGATCTGGGCCACGGTGTAGAGCAGGATGCCGAGTGCGCTCTCGGTGAGGCCTGAGCGGTAAAACGCGCGCGACCATTCCTCGAAGCGATGGCGCAGGTTGTGCGCCATGCCCGGCATTTGCGCAGGCACCAGCGTTTCTACGCGTAATTGCTCGAGCAGCTCGAAGATCAGCCGTTCCACCGGCTCCGCGGGGCAGAGTCGCCGATGCAGTTCCGCATCCGAATGCTGCAGCCGCAACGCCATACCGTCGGTGACGGCACGGCAGGCGCCGAAGTCATCGCCGTCGGGGTCGGTGCGCAGGTGCGGCGCCGCCACCGGCAGCGGCCGCGTGCCGCAATACAGCCGCCGGCCGCGGTAGTGCAGAGCGGGCTCGCCGGTGAGCGCGCGGATCGCGGCGGCGCACAACTCCTCGACTTTCTGCTGGCGCTGCGCCTTCTGCTGCGGCGTGAGCACTACCGGCCTCCCGGAGCAGCGGCGGCGGATTCGCGCATCCACGATTCCTCCAGCTCCTGAGCGAAGCAGCGCTGGTAGTACTCGGCGACGATCGGCCGCTCCACCTCGTCGCACTTGTTGAGGAAGGAAAGCCGGAAGGCGAGCGCCGGATCGCGGAAGATCTCGCAGTTCTCCGCCCAGGTGATCACGGTACGCGGCGACATCAGCGTGGAGAGGTCGCCTGCGGCAAAGCCCTTTCGCGTGAGCTCGGCAAGCGCGACCATGGATTCGATCAGCCTGCGGCCCTTCTCGGTGTTCTTCTCCGGCACGCGCGCCAGCACGATCGCCACCTCCTCGTCCCGCGGCAGGTAGTTCAGCGTCGCCACGATGTTCCAGCGATCGATCTGCGCATGATTCAGCACCTGGGTGCCGTGGTACATGCCGGACAGGTTGCCCAGCCCGACGGTGTTCGAGGTGGCAAACAGACGGAAATAGGGATGCGGGCGGATCACGCGGTTCTGATCGAGCAGGGTGAACTTGCCGTCGCGCTCGAGGATGCGCTGGATCACGAACATCACATCGGGGCGGCCGGCGTCGTATTCGTCGAAGATCAGCGCCACCGGCCGCTGCAGCGCCCAGGGCACGATGCCTTCCTGAAACTCCGTCACCTGCAGGCCATCGCGCACCACGATCGTGTCCTTGCCCACCAGATCCAGCCGGCTGATGTGACCATCGAGATTGACCCGCACGCAGGGCCAGTTCAGGCGTGCCGCCACCTGCTCGATATGGGTCGATTTGCCGGTGCCGTGCAGCCCCTGGACCATCACCCGGCGATCGCGCGTGAAGCCGGCCAGGATCGCCAGCGTCACATCAGGGTTGAAGCGGTAGGCCTCGTCGATCTCGGGCACATGGTCGTTGCGCTCGGAGAACGCCGGCACCTTGAGCTCGGTGTCGATACCGAACAGCTCGCGCACCGAAACCATGCGCTCGGGTTTGCTCAACAAGATTTCCGTCACGCCCGTCTCCTCCGGTCGTTCTGCTCAAGGGGCAGGCCTGGCCGCGCGGCCAGAGACTTTCACTGGTACCCGATCATATATCAGTCTCTAAAAACGATGCAATACGTACCATTTTTTGAAATTAGATATTGACCTTCATGTCAATGCTGCTTAAATTTGTGCCACATCTCGGTTATCGGAACGATTCATACCGTTTTCATGACCAAGATCCGAACCCAACTCAGGAGACAGCCCATGAGCACACAGCCCCGTCCCGAGCCCCGCCGCGTCGCCAGCGGCCCGCAGAAGATGACCCCCTCCGAAGCCTTCGTCGAAACCCTGGTCGCCTACGGCGTCACTGACATCTTCGGCATCATGGGCTCGGCCTTCATGGACGCCATGGACATCTTCGCCCCAGCCGGCATCCGCTTCATCCCGGTGGTGCACGAGCAGGGCGCGGCGCACATGGCCGACGGCTATGCGCGGGTGTCGGGCCGCCACGGCGTGGTCATCGGCCAGAACGGCCCCGGTATCAGCAACTGCGTGACCGCCATCGCCGCCGCCTACTGGGCGCATACGCCGGTGGTGATCGTCACGCCCGAGGCCGGCACCATGACCATGGGCTTGGGCGGCTTCCAGGAGTGCAACCAGCTGCCGATGTTCCAGGAGTTCACCAAGTACCAGGGCCACGTCACCCACCCGGCGCGCATGGCCGAGTTCACCGCCCGCTGCTTCGACCGCGCCCTCTCCGACATGGGCCCGACCCAGCTCAACATCCCGCGCGACTACTTCTACGGCGAGATCACTGCCGAGATCCCCACGCCTCAGCGCCTGGAGCGCGGCGCCGGCGGCGCGGAGAGCCTCAAGGCCGCGGCCGAGCTGCTGGCCGAGGCCAAGTTCCCGGTCATCATCGCCGGCGGCGGCGTGGTGATGAGCGATGCGGTCGAGGAGTGCAAGGCGCTGGCCGAGCGCCTAGGCGCGCCGGTGGTCAACAGCTATTTGCACAACGATTCCTTCCCGGCCAGCCACCCGCTGTGGTGCGGCCCGCTCGGCTACCAGGGCTCGAAGGCGGCGATGAAGCTGATCAGCCAGGCCGATGTGGTGGTCGCCCTCGGCTCGCGCCTGGGGCCCTTCGGCACCTTGCCGCAGCACGGCCTGGACTACTGGCCGAAGCACGCCAAGGTCATCCAGATCGATGCCGACCACAAGGTGCTCGGCCTGGTCAAGAAGATTTCGGTGGGCATCTGCGGCGACGCCAAGGCCGCGGCCCAGGCGCTCACGCAACTGCTGGCCAACCGCACGCTCGCCTGCGACGCCAGCAAGGCCGAGCGCGCCGACAGGATCGCCGCCGAGAAGGCCGCCTGGGAACAGGAGCTGAACGAGTGGACGCACGAGCGTGACCCCTACAGCCTCGACATGATCGAGGAGGCCCGGCACGAACGCACCTTCCACGGCGGCTTCTACCTGCACCCGCGCCAGGTGCTGCGCGAGCTGGAGAAGGCGATGCCGGCCGACGTGATGGTCTCCACCGATATCGGCAACATCAACTCGGTGGCCAACAGCTACCTGCGCTTCGAGAAGCCGCGCAGCTTCTTCGCGGCGATGAGCTTCGGCAACTGCGGCTACGCCTTCCCCACCATCATCGGCGCCAAGGTGGCCGCACCGCACCGCCCGGCCATCTCCTATGCCGGCGACGGCGCCTGGGCGATGAGCATGGGTGAGATCCTGACCTGCGTGCGTCACAACATCCCGGTCACCGCGGTGGTGTTCCATAACCGCCAGTGGGGCGCGGAGAAGAAGAACCAGGTCGACTTCTACAACCGCCGCTTCGTCGCCGGGGAGCTCGACAACCCGAGCTTCGCCGCCATCGCCCAGGCGATGGGCGCCGAGGGCATCGTGGTCGATCGCCTGGAGGAAGTCGGCCCGGCCTTGCAGCGCGCCGTCGACCTACAGATGAACCACGGCAAGACCTGCATCCTCGAGATCATGTGCACCCGCGAGCTTGGCGACCCGTTCCGCCGCGACGCGCTGCGCAAGCCGGTGCGCTTCCTCGATAAGTACAAGGACTACGTCTGAGCGGATGGTATCCGTGACCATACGAGTGTTCCCTCTCCCGCGTGCGGGAGAGGGCGTGTGGAGCGGCCACCTCTGTCGTCTGATGAAGCTCTAGCGAATCAATCGGACACCGATACATGAGCACTCCAATCGCTCTTGCCCAGCCGGCGATATTCAACGAGCTGCGCACGCTGATGCCGGGTTTCATGCTATGCGCCGTGATCGCGGTCGCGGCGACCTTCGTGTCCGAGCACTATGGCGGCCCACAGTTTCTTTACGCCCTGCTGCTCGGCATCGCGTTTCACTTCATGTCGGAGACCGAGAAATGCATGCCGGGCATCGAGGCCTCGGCGAAGAAGCTGGTGCGCTTTGGCGTGGCCCTGCTCGGTGCGCGCATCGTCGCAAGCGACGTCTACGATCTCGGCCTGCTCGGCGTCGGCGCGCTCATCGGCGCGGTCGTGCTGACCATCGGCTGCGGCCTGCTACTGGCTCGCCTGCTCGGCCTGCCTTCGATGCTCGGCCTGCTCTCCGGCGGCGGCACCGGCATCTGCGGCATCTCGGCGACGCTGGCGATTTCATCGACGCTGCCGGCAACGCGCGAGAACGAGCGCTACACCCTGCTCACCGCGATCGGCGTGGCGATCTTCTCGACTGTGGCGATGGTGCTCTATCCGCTGGTCGTCAAGAGCGCCGGGTTGTCGGTCAGCGAGGCGGGGCTGTTTCTCGGCGGCTCGATCCATGATGTCGCGCAGGTCGTCGGCGCCGGCCTGATCATCTCCCCGGAGGTCGGCGATGCCGCAACACTCGCCAAGATGTTCCGCGTCGCCATGCTGATGCCGGTGGTCGTCGTGCTGGCCCTGGTGTTCCACGGCGAGCGGCAGAAGGCAAACGGCGGAAGCGGCCAGAAAACGCCCCTGCTGCCGCTGTTCCTGGTGGCGTTCGCGGCCCTGGCCGTGCTCAACAGCATGGGCTGGCTGCCGCATGCCGTCGTTGCAGCGAGTTCGACGCTCTCGCGCTGGTGCCTGGTGATCTCGATCGCGGCGCTCGGCGTCAAGACTTCGCTGGAGAAGCTCGCCGAGCTTGGCTGGAAGCCGATCGTGCTGCTGTCTGGCGAGGCGCTGTTCGTCGCCGGCTACATGCTGCTGGTCGTCCATCTGAGCCGGTTGCTCTCGGCCTGAGCCCGATTGCCTGCATGCCGCACGCGTTCGCCTCGCCGCTCTCGCCGCCGAGCGGGTACAAGATCGCTAAAAGCCTTGTGGCACAATGACTTAGCTGGACCAAACGATTCCGCGCAACTGGTCCTACGCAGCACAGGACGCGATGCTTAGTCTGGGACCCGAATAACGCTCGATGAGCGCACAGCGACACGCACAAAACCCTAGGAGACACCCATGAACCAGACCACTGTCGAGTTCCTGCAGGCCTTCAGCGACGCCTGGAACAACCACGATATCGATGCCCTGATGAGCTTCATGGCCGAAGACTGTGCCTTCCACGCGGTGTCCGGCCCCGACCTGCTCGGGCGCAGCTTCATCGGCCGCGACGCGGTACGCGAAGGCTTCCAGCTCGCCTGGCAGACCTTCCCCGATGCCGCCTGGCTCGATCCCGTGCATTTCGTTGCCGGCGACCGCGGCGTCACCGAATCCACCTTCGTCGGCACCAAGGCCGACGGTACCCGGATCGAGGCGCGCATGGTCGATGTCTTCACCTTCGTCAACGGCAAGATCGCCGTCAAAAACGCCTTCCGCAAGGATCGGCCGCCGGTGTCTGGTGCCTGATCGGTAGACTCGGCCCCACGATTTCGAGGAGTCCGCAAGATGGATGCAGCGACGCTACGGCAACTTGGCAGCAACAGAAAGGCCACCCTGCCTTCGTCTCCCTACGATCCGGCCTACGATCCGCTGGTGTCGGCGACCCCCGGCCAGGGGCGTGAGTATGCCCCGACCTACTGGATCGGTACCGCCGGCGAGCCGCCGCAGGACGACGGTCCGATCACCCAGGACATCGATGTCGATGTCGCGATCATCGGTTCGGGCTTCACCGGTCTGACGGCCGCGATCTTTCTTGCCCAGGAACACGGCATCAAGGCCACGGTGCTGGAGGCCAATCGCAGCGCCTGGGGCTGCAGCACCCGCAACGGCGGCCAGGCCCAGTGCGCCTCGGGCCGGCTCAAGCGCTCGCAGTGGATCGAGCGCTGGGGCCTGGACACCGCGCTCAAGATGCATAACGAATGCCTCGAAGGCATGGAAACGTTCAAGGAGTTGATCAAGGACATCGACTGCGACCCACAGCCAGGTGGCCATCTCTACATCGCGCACCGCGCCCGCGTGATGCCGGTGCTGGAGAAAGAGGCCAGGCTGCTGCGCGAAACCTTCAAGTACAACGCGCGCATCCTCTCTGCCGAGACGGTCAGGCGCGAGTACGTGGATGACCAGGAGGCCTGCGGCGCGATGCACGAACCCGAGGGCATCGGGATCCATGCCGGCAAGCTCGCCTTCGGCTATCTGAAGAAAGCGCGGGCGCTCGGAGTGAAGGTGCACCCGGCGAGCCCGGTGCAAGGCTGGGAGACGCGCAACGGCGTGCATTACCTGCGCACCCCCGGCGGCATCGTGCGCGCCCGCGCGGTCGGCATCGCCACCGGTGGTTATACCTCGAACAGCCTGCATCCGGAGTTGAAGAATCGGCTGCTGCCGATCCTGTCGAACTCGATCGTGACCCGGCCGCTGACCGAGGCCGAGATCGAGGCGTGCAACTTCCGCACGAAGCAGGTGATCACCGACACCCGGGTGCTGCGCCACTACTACCGGCTGATGCCGGACAACCGCGTGCAGATCGGCAGCCGCAGCGCGATCACCGGACAGGATGCGCCGCAGAAGAAATACGAGCAGCTCCTCATCCGCGATCTGTACCGCAAGTTTCCGGCGCTCGAAGGAATCCGCATCGACTATTCGTGGTGGGGCTGGGTGGATGTGAGCCACGACATGATGCCGCGCATCCATCAGCCCGACCCGCAGCAGACGGTCTATTACGCCCTTGGCTACGGCGGCAACGGTGTCATGTACTCCGCCCAGGCCGGTCGGCGCCTCGCGCAGTGGATCGCGGGCAAGGGCAAGCAACTCGAGCTGCCGATCTTCACCTCGAAACTGCCCTTTCCCAACATCCTGGAACTGGTCGAATCCCAGGCGTTCGCACCATTTCGCCGGCTCGGACAGCGCTTCCTGTACCGCTGGTATTACCTCAAGGACGAAATGTTCTGATTCTTTCACCACCACTCACCACTCGAGGAGACAGAGATGAAACTCAGAAAAACCGCACTAGTCCCGCTACTTGCCGCCGCCGGTCTGCTGCTGAGCACTCCTGCTGCATTGGCGGCTACTTTCAAGATGGCGCTCGGCGATGCCGCCGGCGGCACGCAGTGGGAATTGGGCACGACCTTCGCCAAGCTCTTCAGCGAGAAGACCGGCGGCAAGCACACGGTTGATCTGTTCCCCAACGGCCAGCTCGGCGACGAACAGGACACGGTCAACAACGCCGCCATGGGCCTGCTCGACTTCTCCGTCCTCGCCATCAACAACATCACGCCCTTCTCGCCCACCGTCGGCGTGCTCACGCTCCCTTACGTGATCCAGAGCCCGGAAGACGCGAAGAAACTCACCCAGGGCGAGATCGGCAAGGAACTCACGGAAAACACCATTCGCGATGCCGGCGTGCGCATTGTCGGCTGGGCGTATTCCGGCTTCAGGGTGCTGACCAACTCCAAGCGTCCGGTGCGCACCCTCGACGACCTCAAGGGACTGGTGATCCGTGTCCCCAAGAACGACATCATGATCGCCACCTATCAAGCCTGGGGCATCAACCCCACCCCAATGGCGTGGTCGGAAACCTTCACTGCCTTGCAACAGCGCGTGGTCGACGGGCAGGACAACCCCTACATCACAGTATCGGCGATGAAGTTCAATGAAGTGCAGAAGTACATCACCAACATCCGCTACATCTTCTCGCTCGAACCGTTGATCATGAGCGAACAGGTGTTCAAGGAGCAGAAACCGGAGGTGCAGAAAGCCATCCTGGAAGCCGGTCGCGAGGCTACCGAACATAGCTTCAAGTACCTGCTCGAGACCGAGGACAAGATCCGCAAGGAACTCGTCGCCAAAGGCATGGAGATCAGCGATCCGGCCGATGGCGAGAAGGAGTGGATCGCCAAGGCCACGACCGCGGTATGGCCAAAGTTCTACGACAGCATCGGCGGCAAGGAAAAGCTGGACGCAGCGCTGAAGGCCCTGGGCCGCTGATTCCGGCGCTACTCCGCCGCGCACGGGGGCGGCAGCGCGGGCAGATGCTCGCGCTGCCGCCCCCGATGGCACGACGGGGCACGCTGATCATTCACATCTGTCAATCCTCAGTGCTATGAATCCGTCCGACCGCTGCCTGAATTCGTTCTTCGATGCAACGTCTACTACAGGGTCTGCAGCGGGGCACGCCTCCCGGGGGCATCGTGTGCCGCAGTCAGGAGGAACGTTCGCCATGTCCGCAAAACGCGCCCTCATCACGCTTTTGTCGAATGCCGAAGAGTATCTGTGCGAGATACTCCTGGCCGCATTCGTCGTTCTGCTCTTTGCGCAAATTCTGCTACGCCAATTCTTCCTGTACTCCATTCCCTGGGGTGAGGAAATGGCGACTTATATGTTCGTCTGGTTCGCCTATCTGGGCGCTGTGGTCGCCGCCAAGATGTCGGCGCACAACCGCGTGGCCTTTCACTTCCGCTTCTTCCCGCCGGTCGTCAAGAAGGTGAGTGAAGCGATCGCCGACCTGCTGTGGGTGGGGTTCAACCTCTATTTCGTCTGGTTGAGCTACGACTTCGTCTTCAACCGCATGAACCCGTTCTGGAAGTCGCAGACCACCGGAATTCCAATGAAATACTTCTACATAATCCTGCCGATCGCCTTCCTGCTGATGTCGATCCGCATCCTGTGGAACATCTATCTGACGCTGTTCAAGGGCGTCGAGATCCTCGATCCGGAAGCCGAGGAAATCGAAAACATCAAGCGCGCCGCCGCAGCGGCGAGCGACTAGGTCCCGCTCGGGCAGAGGAGACAAGGCAATGGAACAGTATCTGGTGACCATCCTGTTCGGCGGATTCTTCATCCTGTTGCTGATCGGCGCGCCAATCACCGTATCGCTGGCCGGCTCGGCGATGGCCGCCTTCATCGTGCTCGAGAAGAATCCGATCGCCTTCGTGCAGATCGCCTTCACCTCGGTCGGCAGCTTTCCGCTGATGGCCCTGCCCGCCTTCGTGCTGGCCGGTGCGCTGATGGAGGCGGCCGGCATCTCGAAGCGCCTGGTCGATATCGCCGAAACCATGGCCGGCCCGATCACCGGCGGGCTTGGCGCCGCCACCGTGCTCGCCTGCCTGTTCTTCGGCGCGATCTCGGGCTCGGGCCCAGCCACCACCGCGGCGGTCGGCATGCTGATGATTCCGGCCATGACCAAGCGCAACTACGAGCGCAGCTACGCCTCGGCGGTTACCGCCTCGGCGGGCGGGCTGGGCATCATCATTCCGCCTTCGATCCCGATGGTGATCTTCGGCATCTCGGCTCTCGGCATGGCTCCACCGGCCGAGGCGATCGCGAAATTCGGCCAATTCGACTCGCTGTCGATCCCCAAGCTGTTCATCGCCGGCGTGGTGCCGGGTCTGGTGATGGCAATCAGCCTGCTCGTGATGAACTACCTGATCTCGAAGAAGTGCGGCTACCGCGGCCTGACCGAGCGCTGGTCATTCGACGATATCCGCGGTGCGCTGCGCCGCGGCTTCTGGTCGTTGCTCGCGCCGTTCATCATCCTCGGTGGCATCTACACCGGGCTCTTCACCCCCACCGAATCGGCGATCGTGGCCATCTTCTACACCCTGTTTATCGGATTCTTCGTGCACCGGGAGCTGAAGTTTGCCACCCTGCTCAACTCGTTGCGGACGACTACCTGGATTACTGGCCGCGTGCTGCTGATTCTGTTCGCGGCGACGGTATTCGGCCGCCTGCTGGTCGAGCAGCGCATTCCGGCGACGATCGCCGACTCCCTGCTGAACCTGACCGATAACATCTACCTGATCTGGACGATCATGATCGTATTCCTGCTTTTCGTGGGCATGTTCATGGAGACGCTCGCGGCGATCATGATCCTGGTGCCGGTACTGCTGCCGGTCATGTACATGCTCGGCGCCGACCCTACCCATGTCGGTATCGTCGTCATCTGCGCGCTGTCGATAGGGTTCATGACCCCGCCGCTCGGGGAAAACCTGTTCGTCGCCTCCGGGATCGGAGGGGAAACCGTCGAAGCCATCGTCGCCCGCATTCACCCCTTCGTCCTTGCCGAGATGGTGGCAGTGTTCATGATCGCCTTCTTCCCGACGCTCAGCCTCTGGCTGCCCAAACTGTTGGGCTACTAATCTTGGGTATATCTCGACCGTCATCCGCCGTTCGTCCTCACCAGGGCGAACGGCTGGATGCGGCGAGAGCGGTTCGAGATTGACCGACTATCCGGAGCCTTGTCATGCGAATCGCATCGAGCTTCGCCGCTGTACTCGGCATCGGCCTCGCCTTCGGTGTTGGCGTGTTATATGGCGAGATCACCATTGCCCAATCGGAGCCTGCAGCTGACCCCCCTCAAAGCCGGGATGAGCAGCGTGCGCTCTTCTTGCTCGAACGCGCAGTCGAACACATCAGGAAAAACGGGGCTTCTGCGGTCGTGGATTTCAGCCGTCAGGCCGAGTTCGTGGATCGCGACCTGTATGTATACGCGCTGACCAAAAACGGCGACTTTCTTGCCAGCGGTGGCGGTTCGGCGGCCCTGATCGGGATGAATGTGCTCGCCGAGACCGACATGGCCGGAAAACCCTTCTTCCGCGAGATAGTGGAACTGGCAAAAACGCAGGGCGCAGGTCGTATCGAATATCAGTGGTTCAATCCCGCCGATAGCCGCGGCGAGCCCAAAGTCACCCTGTTTCGTGCGGTCGGGGACATCATCGTCGCTGTCGGCTTTTACCCGCCACGGGCCACGCCGACTCAGGCGAAGGCTCTGCTGAGAGCCGCCATAGAGGCTTTGCAAAAAGATGAACAGGCGGCGCTTTCGGCTTTCCAGAAGTTCGGCGGTCCGTTCATCCGTGACGACCTCTATGTGTTCGTCGTAAGCCTGGAGGACGGGCAGATCTTGGCACACGGCGCAAGCCCGGCTTTGGTGGGAACGGATGGAAACGATATCCGCGACCCAGACGGCCGCCCCATCGTGAGCGAGATGATCCAGATCGCACGGGACAAAGGCGATGGTGAATTGACATATTCATGGCTCAACCCCACCACAAAGAGACTGGAGCGTAAGCATACCTACTTTCGGGTAGTCGCAAACAAATTGCTCGGGGTTGGTTATTACACTCGCTGAATGCCGCGCGCGGGCGGATTCGTGTGGAATGGGTGCGTACAGGCCCGGCTCGAAACGGGGCCTGGCGCCGGGTCTATGCTTACAAGGGTGTATGGGAGCGCAAACTCATAGGAACCCGTCCGATGTCGCACCACGAGCCCTTACCCATCGCCGCCCTGCGCAAACGCTGCGACCCTGCCGACCTGCCGTTTCGTACCACTGCGGAACTGCCCGATCTCGACCAGGCGCTGGGTCAGGAGCGGGGTCTGGAGGCGCTCCAGTTCGGCATGAGCATGGCCCGGCGCGGCTACAACCTGTATGTCCTGGGGCCGCCCGGGATCGGCAAGCACGCCCTGGTGCAACATGTGCTGCGGCAGCGGGCCGCCAGGGAGCCCGCCCCTGCGGACTGGTGCTATGTGAACAATTTCACCGATCCCCAGCACCCGCAGGCGCTGGCGCTGCCAGCCGGCCGCGGCGAGGGGCTGCGCCAGGATATGGCCAGGCTCATCGAAGAGCTGGCCGATGCCATCCCGGCGGCCTTCGAGAGCGATGACTACCGGGCCCAGCTACAGGCGATCAAGGCCGATTACGAGAGACAGAGCGAGGACAAGGTCAGGAGCCTGCAGGAGCATGCCGCCGAGCAGAACATCGCCCTGCTGCGCACACCCACCGGCTTCGCCTTCGCCCCCCTGAAGGACGGCGAGGTCATCGGTCCGGATGAGTTCGGCAAGCTATCCGAGCGGGAACAGCGGCGCATCGAGACCACCATGGAGGAGTTGCAGGATGAGTTGCGGGCCCTTATCCAGCACCAACTCCGGCTGCGCCGGGAGATGCGGGAGCGGGTCCGGGCGTTGAACAGGGAAGTCGCCCTGCTCGCAGTCGGCCAGCAGCTCGCCGAACTCAAGCAGGCTTATCAGGACTGCCCGGCCGTGCTGGATTATCTGGATGCGGTGCAGGCGGATGTGATGCAGAACCTGGATGCCTTCCGCCACGGCGAGGAGGGAGCCGCGGCGCCGGAAAGCCTGCCTCCCGAGGTAGCACGCCGCTACGCGGTCAACGTCCTGGTGAGCAATGATCCGGCTGCGGGAGCGCCGGTGGTGCAAGAGGATCACCCTCTGTACCAGAACTTGCTCGGGCGGGTCGAACACCAGGCACAGATGGGCATGCTGGTGACCGATTTCACCCTGATCCGGCCGGGAGCCCTGCACAAGGCCAACGGCGGCTATCTGATCCTGGATGTGACCAAGCTCCTGATGCAGCCCTACGCTTGGGAGGGCCTCAAGCGGACCCTGTTTTCCGGCGATATCCGTATCACCTCGCTAGGCGAACTGTTCAGTCTGGTGAGCACGGTCTCCCTGGAGCCCGAGCCCATCCCGCTGCGGGTCAAGGTGGTGCTTCTGGGCAGCCGCCAGCTCTATTACGTGCTCTGCCAATACGATCCGGAGTTCAGAGCGCTGTTCAAGGTGGCGGCGGACCTGGAGGACGATGTGGCGCGCAGCCCGGAGAATCATCTGCGCTACGCCCGCCTCATCGCCATGATCGCGCGCCGCGAGGCGCTGCGCCCGTTATCCAGCGAGGCCGTAGCCGGCATCATCGAGCAGGCCGCACGCCTGGCTGAGGATGGCGCGCGCCTGTCCATCCATCTGCAGGACCTCGGGGAGCTGCTCCAGGAAGCGAACTTCCTGGCCGGGGAGGCGGATGCGGCGGTGATCGAGGCTGACCATGTCCGCAGCGCGATCCAGGCCCGTGAACGCCGCCACGGCCGCATTCGCGAGCGCCTGCTGGAGCAGATCCGGCGGCAAACCGTGCTGATCGACACCGACGGCGCGCAGGTGGGGCAGATCAACGGCCTGTCGGTGCTGGATCTGGGCGACTTCCGCTTCGCCCGGCCGTCGCGCATCACCGCCACCGCCCGGCTGGGCACTGGAGACGTGGTGGACATCGAGCGGGAAGTGGAGCTGGGCGGGCCCATACACTCCAAGGGCGTGATGATCCTGGCGAGCTTCCTGGGCGGGCGCTATGCCCCCGATCGGCCCTTGTCGCTGCGCGCCAGCATCGTCTTCGAGCAGTCCTACGGTCCGGTCGAGGGTGACAGCGCCTCGGCGGCCGAGCTGTGCGCCCTGCTCTCGGCCCTGGGCGAGCTGCCGCTCAAGCAGTCGCTCGCCATCACCGGCTCCGTGAATCAGCATGGGCAGATCCAGGCCATCGGCGGCGTTAACGAGAAGATCGAAGGCTTCTTCGATGCCTGCCACCTGCGCGGACTGACCGGCCGGCAGGGAGTGATCATCCCGGGCGCCAACGTGCAGCACCTGATGCTGCGCCAGGACGTGCTGGATGCAGTAGCCCAGGGGCTGTTTGCAGTCTATGCAGTCAGCCACATCGATGAGGCGATGGAGCTCCTGACCGGCCTTGCGGCCGGTGCACGCGAGGCGACCGGTCAGTTCCCGGATGGCAGCATCAACCAGCGCGTGGAAGCGCGCCTCCTCGAGCTGGCCGAGCTGCGTCAGGCCTTGGCCGCCCGCACCGAAAGAGGGGAAGAGACATGAGCTCGGGCGAACTCGACATACGCCGCATTCTCATGGCCCTGGACGCCTCCAGCCGCGGCCGCCTGGCCCTGGACCTGGTCCTGGAACTGGTCAAGGGCGCACAGGTGGAACTGCAGGGTCTGTTCGTCGAGGACATCAACCTACTGCGCCTGGCAGCCTTGCCCTTCGCCCGCGAGATCAGCCGCACCTCGACCGCCGCGCGCCCGCTCGAGCCGCAACGCCTGGAGCAGCTCCTGCGCTACCAGGCGGAGAACGTGGAAAAACTGCTGGCAGAGTGTGCCGGGCGTGCCGGGCTGCCGTGGTCGTTTCGGGTAGTGCGCGGCCGGTTTCCGCGCGAGCTGGAGGCCCTCGCTGGTGGCTTCGACCTGTGCATCGTCGGCTGTGACAGCTCCCTGGCGATGCAGCACCTGTGGCCCCGACTACCTGCCGCGGGACGACCCGTGGTGGTGTCGCTGACCGATACGCCGGCCGCCTTGCGCGCCCTCCGGGTGGCCCACCGCCTGGCCCGCTGTCAGAGCCGCCGCCTGCTGGTGCTGTCCGAGCCCGGCTGGTCGCTCACGCCACAGGCGGCGCCGCTGCACGAAGCACTGGCGACGGCAGAACAGCATGCCTTGCCTGCCGGCGACATCGCGGCCTTCCTCCGCTCCTCGAGCGGACGCAGACCGGTCGCTCTGGTGCTGGCTGCCGATCACCCCTTGCTGCGGGACGGCGGCATGGAGGCCTTGTTGCGCGCCTTCGACTGCCCCCTGCTGCTGGTGCGCTGACAGCCTGTCAGCCCGCACTCGATGGCCCCATGCACGATGCCGACTGCGTCGCCTTTCTGCAGTGGGCGCTGCCGCGGATGCGGCTACACTGGCCCGGCTTCCGCAAGGTACGCAGGCAGGTGTGCAAGCGCATCGACCGCCGGCTGCAGACGCTCGGGCTCGCCGATGCCGCGGCCTACCGCAGCTATCTCGCAGCGCATGCCGCCGAGTGGGATACGCTGCGCGGCCTCTGCACGGTGCCGATCTCGCGCTTCTATCGCGACCGGGAGGTTTTCGCGTGCCTCGGCCACACGGTGCTGCCGGCACTCGCCGCCGCCGCGGTGCAGCGTGCGCAGCATACGCTCGACTGTTGGAGCGCGGGCTGTGCGGGTGGCGAAGAGCCGTACACGCTCTCGATCCTGTGGACGCTCGCGCTCGCCGGGCGCTACCCCGGCCTCGCCTTGCGCGTGCTCGCCACCGATGCCGATCCGCTCGCGCTCGGGCGTGCCGCCGCCGGCGCCTACGGCTCGAGCAGCCTGAAAGAGCTGCCCGCGCCATGGCGGGCGCTGGCATTCGAAGAGTGCGCGGGCGAGTACCGGGTGCGTGAGCGGTTCCGCGCAGCGGTCGAGTTCGCGCGGCAAGACCTAGGTGAAACGATTCCTGAGCGGCGCTTCGATCTGGTCCTCTGCCGCAACCTCGTGCTCACCTATTTCGCGCCCGATCTGCAGCGCGAGCTCATGCCGCGCATCATTGCGACGCTGCGTCCCGGCGGGGCGCTCGTGCTGGGGATACACGAGTCGCTGCCGGAAGGCAGTGCGGAGCTCGTTCCCTGGCCAGGCGCGCGGGCGATCTTTCGCAAGGGCGCGCTCCCACATGATGGTCCTGCGGCTCTATGAGTCTTGGGTTTTGTCTGGAGGCCGCGGCTGCGGTGCCACGGTGCAGAAACCCTGGGGCTCCACCCCCAAGGCGGCATTGAATTTGCTGGACAGATTCTGAAAGGCGATCAGGCCGGTGAGCTCGATGATCGCATCGTCGCCGAAGTGCCGGCGCAGCGCCTGGAAATGCTCCGGGGTCGGCTGGCGGTCGCTGTAGGTGATGGCTTCCGCATAGCGCAGGGCGGCCTTTTCCCGTTCGCTGAACAGGGGACTGTCCTCAAATTCGGCCAGGGCCTCCAGCTTTTGCTGCGCCAAACCGCGCTCGAGCACCAGCGCGGAGTTGATGTCGACGCAGAAGGCGCACCCGTTGATCTGCGAGACACGCACGGTCACCAACGCCCGCAGGGCGGGCTCAAGGGGGGATGAGCGCCGATCGAAGGCGCCATAGAGGAGTGCCAGGGCGGCAAACACCTTGGGGCTTCGGCCCCACAGCCGCGCCGGTTCCAGCACTGCGCCGTAGCGCCGCTTCTGATTCCAGAAGAACAGGCGCACGTACCAGGGTAAACGATGCTCCTTGGGCGTCTCGATGACCGGCATGATGCACCTTGTCGGCGTTCCAGGTCCACTCTTTATCTGCAATGCGGCCAGCTACGCTAGCGCTCCTGCCTCTTGTGCCTTACCCAGAGCCCTTCTTCCTGCTCGAGCTCTGGCAACAGCACGTCCTGGAGCGCCCGGGCGCGGCGGACCGTCGAACAGCACCGACCAAAGTTCGTGCACGATCCGCCACTGACTGTCCGTCTTGCGGTAACCGACGGTCGCGGCAGCCATGAAGCCTTTTCTTCGCCGTTTTCATCGGTGCTAGCGCAGCGGTTGAGGCAATGGCAGAAGGCCGCCTCAGGGCCTGCGACGATGTTCAGGTCGTGGATCTCGAAGATCATCGGGCCTGGACACAGGGCAAGACACGCCTCCCAGTGCTTTCGGTACGCCTCCGCGCCCTGGAATCGCAGCCGTTGTAGGGCATCAAATGCGACGATATCCGGGGCGTAGTGGGAGACGATCCCATCGATGTCCCGGGCACGGACCGCGCTCAGCCAGTGCTCCACCAGTTCGCGGATCTCAGCCTCGGCCGTTATTTGGGCGGAAATAGCGCAGCAGCGCCGCGAGCGCCTGAGGACGCGCGGCGCGCAGCAGGACGTCGATCCAGCCGAGCTCGGTCACTTCACGCCGCTCCCCGGGTGGTACCAGAGGATCGGGCGAATCTCGAGCGCACCCGTCTCATGCAGAAAGCGGCGTGCGACCTCGATGGCCTCGTCGAGGCTTGCGCAGTCGAGCACATAGAAGCCGAGGAGCTGCTCCTTGGTCTCGGCGAACGGGCCGTCGATGACCAGGGGCTCGCGGCCGGCCCTGAGGGTAGTCGCGGTGGTCGTTGGCATCAGGCGGACGACCGGACCGAGCATGCCATGCGCGGCGAGTTCCTGCGCTACCACCGCGTGTCTGGCCATGACCGCTGCATCCTGCTCCTGAGCTCAGGCGCCGACCACAGCTTGCGAGTCGTAGCAGAGGATGGCATAGAGCATGTGGGATCCTCCTGCGTCATCACCCCCAAGGACGAACGAGTATACCTGGCCCCGACAACGCTGGATGCCGCACAGGCAGAGCCGCTCTCATCGCCATGTCGGTGAGGTTCTCCATATCGCCCCTGATTGGTCGATCTTCGTGAACACCGTGATCGTGGCCGGCCGGATGATCGAGGCCTCCGTGAGGCGTAACATGCCCATCGCGGCCTGGAGGCGCCCCGCTTCGGCTTGGAGCGGGGCGCCAGCCGAGGTTTGGCTGCGCAAGAGGAGGACCACTCCATGCCCATCGTCTTGAATCACACCATCGTGCCGGCCCGCGACAAGGAGGCCTCGGCGCGTTTCTTCGCACAGATCTTCGGTCTGCCGTACGAAGGCACCAAAGGGCACTTCGCGCCGGTGCGGGTCAACGAGACCCTGACCCTCGATTTCGACGACGCCGACTCGTTCGAAAGCCACCACTATGCCTTTTACGTGAGCGACGCGGAGTTCGACGCGATCCTGCAACGGGTCCAACAGGCGGGTATCCCCTACGGGAGCGATCCCTGGCATCTGGATAACCGCAAACTCAATGCCTGGCGAGGCGGAAGGGGTTTCTACTTTCGTGACCCGAACGGTCATCTTCTCGAGCTGATGACCCGGGCCTGACCCGCTTCAGCGCACGCCGAGCGCCGCGATCGCTCCGTTCAACAGCCACGATAGCGCGATGGCGGCGAAGCCGAGCACGGCTGCCGCGTAGCCAATCGCGCCGGCAGCCGGCATGACAGCTGACGTGGTCGGTACGCGGCCTTCTCTTCGGGTGCTGCATGGGCACACTCCCCCTGGCGATGCGGTGGCGCACGGCGTCACTTCCCGCTTGGAGAATAAGCTGGCTTTGCAATTGTTGTCAGTTGTAGCCTCAGTGTAACCCCGGCCAAAAGAAAAGGGCCTGCATTTCTGCAAGCCCTTGATTCTGCTGGTGGGCCGTGTAGGACTCGAACCTACGACCAATTGGTTAAAAGCCAACTGCTCTACCAACTGAGCTAACGGCCCTTGGGGGAGCACGGAATGATACCCCAAAACCAGAAAAGCGCAAGGCGCCGCCGCTACTGCAACTGCCGCAGACGCTCCTCGGCCTGCTTGGCGGCACGGCTGTCGGGATAGTTCTGCCTCAGCTTCTGCAGCACCTCGCGGGCCAGTTTCTTGTCCCCCAACCGCTCGTAGCTGTAGCCCAGCTTGAGCATGGCGTCCGGCAGCTTGTCGCTCTTGGGATATTTGGCGCCGAGCTTGAGGAAGGTCTGCCGGGCGTTGGCGTAGTCCTGGTTGACGTAATAGGCCTCGCCCAGCCAGTAGTAGGCGTTGGCCGTCAGCTCACCGCTCGGGTAGGCACGGATGAAGTCCTCGAAGGCGATGGCCGCCTGCTGGTACTGGCCGTCGCGCAGCTTGCCGAAGGCGGCATCGTAGGCCTCCTGCTCGGCGGCGCGTGGTGCCGGCACCGTCACCCCTGGCTGCGGCGGCAGGGTCAGCGGAGCACTCTCGCCGAGCGTGGCTTCCTGACCGGTTGCCGGAGGGGGCAGCGGCGCGCTCGGCGTTGCCGCCCCCCCAGCGGCGGCGGCGACGCCCTGACCACTACTGCTCTGGAGCTGTTGCCACTGCTGTTCCAGCATCTCCAGGCGCTGTGCCTGTTCCTCGCCGCGATAGCGGGTCACCTCCAGATCGCCGCGCAACTGTCGCACCTCCTGCTCCAGGCGGTCCAGGCGGTTGAGCAGCTCGAACAGCAGCGGGTTGGCTGCGGTCGGCGGTGGCGCCTGCTGCGCCAGGGCCGGCCCACCGCAGAGCAGGCCGAGGGCGAACAGAGCGGCGCACAGGCGCGGCGGACGCAGGGCAGTCATGGCCTATCCCAACCTCAGTAGACGATCTCCACGCGGCGGTTCTGGGCGTAGGCGCTCTCGTCGCCGCCTGCCACCGCCGGCCGCTCCTCGCCGTAGCTGACCACGCGCAGCTGCTGCGGCTGCACGCCGTAAGCCGCCATCATCTGCCGCACCGCGTTGGCACGGCGCTCGCCCAGGGCGACGTTGTACTCGCGCGAGCCGCGCTCATCGGTGTGCCCCTCCAGTACCGCCGCGGCAGCCGGATCGCCACTCAGGTAGCGGGCGTTGTTCTCCACCACCGGCCGCTGGTCGGGACGCACCTCGAAGCTGTCGAAGTCGAAGTACACGATGCGGTCGGCTGCGCTGCTGCCGGGGCCGCCCAGGGCCTGGCCGCCGACGCCGGCGCCGCCGCCGTAGGGATAGGTACCGGCGCCGCCGGCACCACCGGCTCCGGCAGCGCCAGCCGCATCGGCACCACCGCTCACCTGACCGGTGGAGGAGCAGGCCGCCAGCAGCGCCAGGGAAGAGGTCAGGCCAAGAACCTTGATCAGAGCTTTCATATTGCGTTCCTTCTGTGAATCGGTTGAGAAGAACAGGTTTAGCGCAAGGAAGGGGACCAGGCCGGCTCGCGCACCTCGCTGCCCGGCGCCGCCAGGCTCTGCTGCACCCGGCCGTCGACCGAGATCGCCGCCAGCCCGCCGCGGCCGTTGGCGTAGATGATCATACGGCCATTGGGGGCGAAGCTGGGCGACTCGTCCAGACCGCCCGAGGTCAGCACCCGGGTCTGGCGGGTGCGCAGATCCATCACGGCGATGCGAAAACCGCCGGAGCGGTGCACGAAGGCCAGATACTGACCGTCGGGCGACAGCGCCGGGCTGGCGTTGTAGTCACCCTCATAGGTGACGCGCTCGGCGCCGCCACCGCCGGCCGACATGCGGTAGATCTGCGGACCGCCACCGCGATCGGAGAGGAAGTAGATGGAGCGCCCGTCGGCGGACCAGGCCGGCTCGGTGTCGATGGCCGGATTGTCGGTCAGTCGGGTCACCCCGCCGCCGCCGGCGGAGGCTACGTAGATCTCGGGGTTGCCGTCCTTGGACAGCGTGAAGGCCAGGCGGCTGCCATCCGGCGACCAGGAGGGGGCACCGTTGATGCCAGGGGTGGAGGAGATTACCTGGCGGGCGCCGCTGAAGACGTCTTGCACCACGATCTGGGCGCGCTTGCCCTCGAAGGAGACATAGGCCAGACGGTTGCCGTCCGGTGACCAGGCCGGCGACATCAGCGGCTCGGTGGAGCGCAGCACCACGTGCGGATTGAAGCCGTCGGCATCGGCCACCACCAGGCTGTAGGTACCGCCGGCGACGGTGATATAGGCGATGCGGGTATCGAAGGCGCCGGGTTCGCCGGTGAGCTTCTCGTAGATCAGATCGGCGATCTTGTGGGCCACGCGGCGCAGTTCCTGGGGCGCGACGTTGAAGGTAAAGCCCAACTGCTGCTGCCCCTGGAAGGCGTCGGCCAGCTGGAACTGCACACTGTAGCCGGCGCCGCTGGGGGTGACCCGGCCGACGGTGACGTAGTCCACCGGCAGGGCGCGGAAGGTGGCGGTGTTGAGTTCGGCCAGCTCGCTCGGGCGGTCGCCGTAGGACTGCGGCGAGGGTACGCGGAAACGGCCGCTGCGCTGCAGGTCGGCAGCGACGATGCCGGCGATGTCCTGCGGTGCGGTGCCGGCGAAGGGTACGATGGCGATGGGCAGCGCGCCCTCGGCACCCTTGGTGATCTGGATGTTGAGCTGGGCGTTGGCGGCTCCCAGCCAGGTCAGGGAGCCAAACAGAACCAGACGCTGCAATAGCTTGTACATTATGCCTCCGGCTTGAATGTCACATTGAGTCCTTGCTCGGCGAGGCTCGCGCGCGCATTGGGATCGGGCGGCATGGGCAGAGGCGAGGCGCGCTTCACCGCGTTGACCGCCGAGGTGTCGAACACAGGATTGCCGCTGCTGCGCGTCACGCTGACACCCAACACCTCGCCGTTGGCCGCAATGCGGATGCGCAGATCACAGGACAGGTTCTGGAAGGCCTCACCGGGCGGTACCAGCCAGCTGTCGTAGATCTTGCGCTGGATCAGGGGCCCATAACGGTCCAGGGCGGCTTGTGCCTCGGCCTTGGCGCGGGCCGCGGCCTCCTGGGCCAGCTTCTCCGCCAGCTCCTTCCTGGCCGCTTCGGCTTCGGCCTTCTTGCGCGCCTCTTCCTCGGCCTTGGCTTCCGCCTCGGCCTTCTTCCTGGCCTCGGCCTCGGCCTTGCGCTTGGCCTCGGCCTCCGCCTTGGCCTTGGCTTCCGCCTCGGCCTTCTTCTTGGCCTCCTCGGCAGCAGCTTTCTGCCTGGCTTCTTCCTCCGCCTTGCGCTTGGCCTCGGCCTCGGCCTTCTTCTTCTCCTCCTCGGCGCGGCGCCGGGCTTCCTCGGCGGCCTTCTGCTTGGCTTCGGCGGCCTTACGTTCCTCCTCCTGACGCTTCTGCTCAGCAGCCTTGCGCTTGGCTTCGGCGGCCTCGGCTTCGCGCCTGGCCTCCTCGGCCTTGGCCTGCTCCGCCTGGCGCTGGCGCTCGGCCTCCTGCTGCTGCTTCTCCAGCTCGGCCAGGCGCTGCTGTTCGGCCTTGCGCTGCCGTTCGGCCTCGGCCTGCTTGCGTTCCAGCTCGGCCAGACGCTGCTCCTCGCGCTTGCGCTTGTCCTCGGCCTCGCGGGCGCGCCGCTGGCGCTCTTCCTCGTCCTGCCTCTTGCGCTGCTCGGCAGCTTCGAGCTTGGCCAGCTCCTGATCGAGTCGCGTCTGGTCCACCACCTGGGCCTGGACGATCTCCTGGGACGGGCCCGGCGGGGTGCTGGCGCCGGTCAGGCTCTTGAAGTTCAACAGCAGCACCACGACGATGGCCACATGCAGCAGCACCGCCAGCACCGTGGCCAGGGAGTTCTGGTACAGCTTGCGGCCGTTGCTCGGCTTGGCCATGCCCGGTCAGCCCTCCGGCAGCTCGATGGCCAGCCCCACCTTGGGCGCGCCGGCCTGCTTGAGCAGGGCCATGGCATGGGCCACCTTGCCGTATTCGACGCCCTTGTCGCCGCGCACCAGCACCGGAGTCTGGGGATTGCGGGTCAGTTGCGCCTGAGCGCGGGCGACGATATCGGGCTCGCCCTGAGGCTTGTCGGGCTCGTCAGCGATGTTGAGGAAATAGCCCTCGCTCCTCACCGTGAGGATGATGAGATCGGCGTCGGCCTGGGGCTGCACATCGCCCACCTCCTCCTGGGGCAGTTCCACTTCCACGCCCTGATTGATCATAGAGGCGGTGACCATGAAGATGATGAGCAGGACGAACATCACGTCGATATAGGGGACGATGTTCATCTCCGCCTTGAGCCTGCTGCGCGAGGAGCGCCGTGCCATGTCCCTGCCCTCCGCTCAGTGCTGCGGCTGCGGCACCGCCTGCATGCGGCCGGCGTTGCGCAGGCTGTAGAACTGGCGCTGCAGGATATTGGAGAACTCGTCCATGAAGGTCTCGTAACGGTTGAGCAGCCGCTCCACATCGGTGACGTAGCGGTTGTAGGCCATGACCGCCGGGATGGCGGCGAACAGGCCAATGGCGGTGGCGATCAGCGCCTCGGCGATGCCCGGCGCCACCTGGGCCAGGGTCACCTGCTTCACCCCGCCCAAGGCGCGGAACGAGTTCATCACGCCCCACACCGTACCGAACAGACCGAAGTAAGGGCTGACCGAGCCGGTGGTGGCGAGCATCTGCAGGTGCATCTCCAGCTCTTCGACCTCGCGGTTCAGCGCCGCCCGCATGGCGCGCTGGGCGCTGCCCACCACCATTTCCGGGTCGGCCATGGGCTGGTTGCGCAGGCGCAGGAACTCCTGAAAGCCGGCCAGGAAGATGGCCTCCATGCCGCTCGCTTCCTGCTCGCGGCGGCCGATGCGGTTGTACAGCGAGGCCAGGTCGATACCCGACCAGAAATCGTCCTCGAAGCTGTCCGCCGCCGCGCGCGCCTGGTTCAGGCTCATGCGCTTCTTGAAGATGACCGTCCAGGAAGCGACCGACATCAGCAGCAACAGCAGCATGATGGCCTGCACCACCGGACTGGCGCCCAGGATCAGATGGGCGAACGACATTTCATTGGCCACTGACGATCTCCGTCAACACAAGCTCGGGAATGGATCTGGGCCGCAGGGTCGCGGCATCGACGCAGGCTACCCTGACCCGTCCGCTGCAGAGCAGCTCGCCAGGGCCGCCAGGCCGCCACACCGCCTGAACAAAGCCCAGGCTGGCGGGGCGCACCTCCGCCACCCGGCTCCTGACCTCCAGCCAGTCGTCGAGCCGGGCCGGGCGCCGGTAATCCAGTTCCACGGAACGCACCATGAACAGCACGCCCAGCTCACGGGCCAGGACGTCCTGCTGCAAACCTCGGGCGCGCAGCCACTCGGTGCGCGCCCGCTCCAGGAATTTTAAATAATTGGCGTAATACACCACGCCACCGCTGTCGGTATCTTCGTAGTACACCCGCAGCGGCCAGACGAACTCTTTCACGGCAACCTGATCACGCGCCGGCTGAACGCGGCATGAACACCTGCCCTTGGGCCGGGGCAGCGAGGCCATAGTTTATCCGAACCGATGGGCTACGTCCCTGCCCGGAACCGACCGCATCAGGCATCGGCGAACAAATCGCCACTGGCCGCGCCGCCGCCCAGGCCGAAGTGGCGATAGGCCTCGCCGGTGGCCACGCGGCCGCGCGGCGTGCGCATGATGAAGCCCTGCTGGATCAGGAACGGCTCCAGCACATCCTCGATGGTGCCGCGCTCCTCACCGAGCGCTGCTGCCAGGGTATCCAGCCCCACCGGGCCGCCGTCGAACTTGTCGATGAGCAACCGCAGCAGCCGCCGGTCCATCTCATCGAAGCCGCAGTCGTCGACCTTGAGCATGGCAAGCGCCTGGCGCGCCACCTCGCGGGTGATGACGCCGTCGGCTCTGACCTGGGCATAGTCGCGCACGCGTCGCAGCAGGCGGTTGGCGATTCTGGGCGTGCCGCGCGAGCGGCGGCCGATTTCGCGCGCACCCTCGGCCTCGATTTCCACCCCCAGCAAGCGGGCCGAGCGGCCGACGATCTGGGTCAGCTCCTCGGTGGTGTAGAACTCCAGGCGGTGGACGATGCCGAAGCGGTCCCTGAGCGGCGAGGTCAGCAGACCGGCCCGGGTGGTCGCCCCGACCAGGGTGAAGGGCGGCAGATCGAGCTTGATGGAGCGTGCCGCCGGCCCCTCGCCGATCATGATGTCGAGCTGGTAGTCCTCCATGGCCGGGTACAGCACCTCCTCCACCATCGGGCTGAGGCGGTGGATCTCGTCGACGAACAGCACGTCGCGCGGCTCCAGGTTGGTGAGCAGCGCAGCCAGGTCGCCTGGCCGCTCCAGCACCGGTCCCGAGGTTTGGCGCAGGCTCACCCCCATCTCGGCGGCGATGATGTGGGCCAGGGTGGTCTTGCCCAGCCCCGGCGGGCCGAACAGCAGCACGTGGTCCAGGGCCTCGCTGCGGGCGCGGGCGGCGCCGATGAAGATCTCGAGCTGCTCGCGCAGCGCCTGCTGCCCGGTGTAGTCGGCCAGGCGCTTGGGGCGGATGGCGCGGTCGAGGGCGGCATCCTCGGTGGTCTGGCGCGGCGAGATCAGGCGGTCGGATTCGATCATCGGCGGTCACCGTGCTCGGTCATTTGCTGCGCACCACGGCCTGCAGCGCGCGGCGGATGATCTCCTCGCTGGGCAGGCCGTCGCTGTCTACGGCGCGCACCATGCGGCTGGCGTCGGGCGGCTTGTAGCCCAGCGCCACCAAAGCGGCGACGGCATCCTCGGTGGCGCTGGCCGGCGCTGCAACCGCCGCCGGGCGCTCGCCGGATGGCACGAACTCCGGCCCCAGCTCCAGCGCGCCGATGCGGTCACGCATCTCCACAATCAGGCGCTCGGCGGTCTTCTTGCCGATGCCGGGCAGCCGGGTGAGCGCGCCGCTATCGCCCTCTTGCACGCAGCGGGTGAAGGCATCGACATTCATCCCCGACAGGATCAGCAGGGCCAGCTTGGCGCCGATACCGGAAACGCGGATCAGGCTGCGGAACAGGGCACGCTCGGCCAGGCTGCTGAAGCCGTACAGGGAATGGGCGTCCTCGCGCACGGCGAGGTGGGTGTGCAGGGTGACCTCGGCGCCCACCTCGGGCAGGCCGTAGAAGGTCGACAGCGGCGCTTCCACCTCGTAGGCCACGCCGCCCACATCGATGAGCAGATAGGGCGGCTGTTTGGCGGCAAGCCTGCCGCGCAGCCGGCCGATCATCGCCGCCCCCCGGCGCCGAGGCGGCTCTGGGTGCGCAGGGTGTGGCCGTGGCACAGGGCGACGGCCAGGGCGTCGGCGGCATCGGCCTGGGGCCGGCCGGGGAGTTTCAGCAATGCGCTCACCATGTGCTGGACCTGTTCCTTGCTGGCGCGGCCGCTACCCACCACGGCCTGCTTGACCACGCTCGGCATGTATTCGGCCACCGCCAACCCGGCCAGGGCCGCGGCGCAGATGGCCACGCCGCGCGCCTGACCGAGTTTGAGGGCGGAGTCGGCGTTGCGATAGAGGAAGACCTGCTCCACCGCCAGGGCGGCGGGGCGGTAGGTGGCCACCAGCATGTCCACGCCCTCGAAGATGGCTTTGAGGCGCTCGCCCAGAGGCCGCCCTTCGGGGGCGCGGATGCAGCCGCTGTCGACGTAGCGGCACTCGCCGCCGAGCAGATCGACGATGCCGTAGCCGGTCACACGCGAGCCCGGGTCGATGCCGAGGATGCGGGTCAACTCAGAGCTTCTCCAGGATGTCCTGGGGAATGTCAGCGTTGGAATAGACGTTCTGGGTATCGTCCAGGTCCTCCAGCATATCCAGCAGCTTGACCATTTTCTGTGCATCCTCCAGGCCCAGCTTGACGGTGTTGCTGGCGCGCATGGTCACTTCGGCCGCTTCGGGGGCGAGCCCCGCGGCCTCCATTGCCGCCTTCACCGCCTGGAAGGCGTCGGGACCGGTGAGCACGTCGATGGAACCGTCGTCGTTGCTGACCACGTCGTCGGCACCGGCCTCCAGCGCCACCTCCATGATGCGATCCTCGTCGCTGCCGGCCGGGTAGCTGATCACCCCGGTCTCGCTGAACTGGAAGGCCACCGAGCCGCTGGTGCCGAGGTTGCCGCCGCATTTGCTGAAGGCATGGCGCACCTCGCCTACGGTGCGATTGCGGTTGTCGGTCATGCAGTCGACCATCACCGCCACGCCGCCGGGACCGTAGCCCTCGTAGCGCACCTCCTCGTAGTTGACGTCCTCCAGTTCACCGGCGCCGCGCTTGATGGCGCGCTCGATGGTGTCCTTGGACATGTTGGCGGCGAGCGCCTTGTCCATGGCCAGCCGCAGGCGCGGGTTGGCGGCCGGATCCGAGCCCCCGCCCATGCGGGCGGCGACGGTGATCTCGCGGATCAGACGGGTAAAGATCTTGGCGCGCTTGGCGTCCTGGGCGTTCTTGCGGTGCTGGATGTTGGCCCATTTGCTGTGTCCGGCCATGCAGTCCTCGTCAAGCTGATACTCAAAGAACGCTCTAGATTACCACCGCCCCGGCGGGACGCCCAAGCTCGCGGCCGATCACGCAAATGCCCCAGCGCGGATTTTTCCATTGACATAGTGTCATGTTTACACCAATATTCGGTGTCAACTTTACACTAAGTCGTTCGAGGCCATGCCCACCCCCGCCACCTCCCTCACCGTCACCACCGACGTCGTGCTGTTCAGCATCCACGCCGATCGGCTGGAGGTGCTGCTGGTGCGGCTGCCCGATGCCGCGGCGCCGGCGCCGCGCTGGCGGCTGCCCGGCGGCGCGGTGGCGGCGGACGAGGATCTGGAGCACTCGGCGCTGCGCCATCTGGAGCGTCAGACTGGGGTGCGCGGGGTCTATCTGGAGCAGCTCTACACCTTCGGCTGCCCGACGCGCGATCCGCGGCAGCGCAGTATCGCCGTGGCCTATTACGCCCTGACGCCGTTGGCCACCACTACTCTGGCGGCGGTGGAGCGGGACGCGGCGCTGGCCTGGCATCCGGCGCAGGCCCTGCCTGCCCTGTGGCTGGACCACGCCGCCATCGTCGCCCTGGCCTGCGAGCGGCTGCGTGCCAAGCTGGCCTATTCGACCATCGCCCTGCAGTTTCTGCCGGAGCGCTTCACCCTCAGCGCCCTGCAGTCGGTATACGAGACCATCCTCGGCGAGCCGCTGGACAAGCGCAACTTCCGCAAGCGCATGCTGGCCCTGGATTGCCTGGAGGACACCGGCGCGGTGCTGCGCGAGGGTAACCATCGCCCGGCCCGGCTGTACCGCGCCCGCCAGCCCGGCACCGTCGAGATCATCAAATGAAGCGGCCGCGCCCGGCCGCCGGAGAAACGCCATGAGCGCAACCATCGACACCGTCTCCCACCGCCTCTCCGCCGCCCAGGTACCGCCCACCGTCGTCGAGTACCTGGAGCCCGACGAGAAGGCGGAGCTGACCGCTCGCATCAAGCGCCTGCTGAAGGAGCAGGACGCCACCCTGGTGGCCCACTACTACACCGCCCCGGAACTGCAGGAGCTGGCCGATGCCACCGGCGGCTACGTCTCCGATTCGCTGGACATGGCCCGCTTCGGCACCGAGTGCAAGTCCTCCACCCTGGTGGTGGCCGGCGTGCGCTTCATGGGCGAGACCGCCAAGATCCTCAACCCGGAGAAGCGCGTGCTGATGCCGGATCTGGAGGCCGACTGCTCGCTCGACCTGGGCTGTCCGGCCGACGAGTTCGGCGCCTTCTGCGACGCGCATCCCGACCACACCGTGGTGGTCTACGCCAACACCTCGGCGGCGGTGAAGGCGCGCGCCGACTGGATGGCGACCAGCGGCATCGCCCTCGATCTGGTGCGTTACCTGCACGCCCGCGGCGAGAAGATCATCTGGGCCCCGGACCGCCACCTGGGCGCCTGGGTGCAGCGCGAGACCGGCGCCGACATACTGCTGTGGGACGGCGCCTGCGTGGTGCACGAGGCATTTAAGGCCGACGGCATCAAGCGGCTGCTGGAGGAGCATCCCGACGCCAAGGTGCTGGTCCACCCCGAATCGCCGGCCGAGGTGGTAGCCCTGGCCGACGTGGTCGGCTCGACCACCGGCCTGATCAAGGCGGTCAAGGAGCTGTCGGCGCACACGTTCATCGTCGCCACCGACAACGGCATCTTCCACAAGATGCGCGAGGCGGCGCCGGACAAGCTCCTGATCGAGGCCCCCACCATGGGCAAGGGCGCCACCTGTGTCTCCTGCGCCCACTGCCCGTGGATGGCCATGAACGGTCTGCGCAAGCTGGCCCGGGTCCTGGAGAGCGGGGCCAACGAGATCCACGTTGATCCGGTCATCGCCGCACGCGCGGTGCGCCCGATCCAGCGCCTGCTCGATTTCGCCAAGCGCCGCCAGCAAATCGTTTACGGCAACAACGACGCCTGAAAGCTTGGCGGATCCCCGACCGGGATCAGCAGAGCTTGGCGCCGTTGGGCACCGGCCGCTCCGGGGTGGCGATGACCACCGCCCCTTCCGCATCGTGGAAGCCGGTGAGCAGGAACTCGGAGCGGAACGGCCCGACCTGCTTCACCGGGAAGTTGACCACGCCCACCACCTGCCGGCCAAGCAGGTCCTCGGGCCGGTAGTGGCGGGTGATCTGGGCGCTGGTCTTCTTCACCCCGAGCTCCGGCCCGAAATCCACCCACACCTTGTAGGCGGGCTTACGCGCCTCGGGAAACGCCTGTACCTCCACCACCGTACCCACCCTGAGCTCCACCCGTTCAAACTCGTCCCAACTGATCTCTCGCATCGCTCGCCTCCACCGCTTGGTCTGGACCGTGAAGGGCATAGCTTAGCGGCAGCGGCGGCGCTGGTCTTGCCCCCGACCGTGCCGTTCTTGTCTGCGGCTGCGAGCGGGCCCGGTCCGCGCCATGCCAACCCCTATCCGCCGCCACTCTTGACGGCTGCGCCGGCTCTGCCCTAACTTGCCGCTTGCGCCCGCCGCCACGGGCGCATCGCCGAGTTAAGCGACAACTTGCAGGGCGATCCACAAATGCTGCTAAAGCGTCGGCTGCCTGCCCTGCTCCCCGGACAGCCCACGCCGTGGAGCCGGGAGCCGGAAACGAGAACCATGCCCAGGATCGTACTCCATTCCGCCGCGGCCGTCGCGGCGGATCACCCGGCGGGCCAGTGCACCCGCCTTGCCGAGACACTCCACAGCCTGCTGCCGCCCTCGAGCTCCCAGGCGCGCCTGCGCTGTACCCTGTCACCCGCCGCCGCAGGCCCCGCCCTGCGTATCGAGCACCGGCTGCCGGGCATATCCGAAGGCGTGCTGCACGAGTGCCTGCGCCAGGCCCTGATCGAGGTATTGGGGGCGCCGGCCGCGGCGCGCGCGCTGCTGCAGCTGTCGCCGCTCGACGCGGCACGTGCCTGGCCGGTGTACGGCCACGGCGCGGCCAGCGCCGATACTGCGGACGGGCGGCCGCTGCCCCAGGTCCTGGCGCAGCGCTTGATCCAGCGCAGCCAGGCGGTGGCGGCACGCCACGGCCTCGCCGGGCTGTGCGTCCAGGTCTGCATGCGCTACCGGGACGGGGTGGCACAGCGGGTGGAAGCGGTGGCGCTGCGCAGCCCGGGCGCCCGCCGCCTGCGCGACCGGGGGCTGCTGGCGGCGCTGCTGGCCGAGGTCATCGACCCGGTGCTGGTCGCCCCTTGGCAGCCGCGCGAGATCCACCTGCTGCACCCGGTCCCGGCCGCCGTGGCCGTCTGCGATCCGCTGCGCTTACGGCTGGAGCGGCTGGCGGCCGCGCTGGCGCGCGGCGTGGTGGCCGCAGGGCTGGCCCGTCATTGCGCCGTGACGCTGGCAGGCGCTGCCGACGGCCGGCTCCAGGTGAGCGCGCTACGCCTGGAGGATGCGGCGGGGAGCAGCGCCGAAGCGGTGCTGCAGCTCCTGCGCCGGCGCTGCCCCGACAGCCTGGCGCGGCTTGCGCTCACTCCCGCGGCCGATCCGGCAACCCCAGTCCCGCTGCCAGCGCTGGGCTGATCGTCTCAGACCGTCGGCACCCAGCGCAGGATGGCGGCGCGGTTGGTCCACGACCACACCCGCGCCGCCGCCGCCTGGCGCGGCAGCCAGCAGTAGTCGTCGTGCTCGGCGGGATTGAGGCGCACCGGCACTCGCTCGGCCAGCTCCAGGCGGAACACCCGCTCGTGGTTCTCCGTCACGCCCGGGGCGTAGCGGTGCCGCCACTCCGGCAGGATGGGATAGTGGTGTGCCTCGCCGCAGTCGATGACGGCATCAGTCTCGATGCCGGTCTCCTCGTGCAGTTCGCGGCGGGCGGCGGCGCG